>QWQY01000007.1 GCA_003670675.1 Chloroflexota bacterium | reverse complement strand
CTGATCTGGCGACGGCCCAAGCAACCATCCTCAAACGTGTACCGTTCGACGAAGTCGAGGTCACGCCGGCGCTCCTCGACGGCATCGAAGCACGTGTGGGCGAACGCTTGACGCCCAGCCAAGTCGTCGAGCGTATCGTCACGGATGTACGCACCAATGGTGACCGTGCATTGCGTGAATGGAGCCGAAAGCTCGATGGCCACGCCCCGACCCATTGGGAGGTGTCGCGTGACGTAATCGAAGCGGCCTGGCATGCCCAAAGCCCCGAGCTGCAGGCTGCCCTCGCCCTCGCTGCCACCCAGATTCGGACCTTTCATGCCAAACAACCCAAAGGGAGTTGGATGGATGTCGGCGACGAGGGGACACTCGGGCAACTGGTTGTTCCCATGCAACGGGTCGGCATTTATGTACCCGGTGGCAGTGCACCGCTCCCGTCGACGTTGTTGATGGCGGCAATTCCTGCCCGCGAAGCCGGTGTCGAAGAAATCATCGTCTGTTCGCCGCCGCAACGGGGCACCGGCGAAGTCGCCGAAATCATCCTCGCCGCGGCGTACATCGCCGGTGTCGACCGGGTGATGCGTGTCGGTGGTGCGCAAGCCATTGCAGCCATGGCGTATGGGACCGAACAGATTCCCCGGGTCGACAAAATCGCCGGTCCTGGTAATCTCTTTGTGGTGCTCGCCAAACGGATGGTCTATGGCGCAGTGGGGATCGAGAGTCTGCCAGGCCCGACCGAAACGTTGGTCATCGCTGATAGCCACGCCAATCCTGCATACGTGGCAGCGGATTTGCTGGCACAGGCCGAACATGTCCAAGCAGCGGCGATATTGGTGACGACCGACGCGACGTTGGCCGCACAGGTCAAATCCGAACTGCAACGCCAACTCGACGCGTTGCCAGACAGCCGCGATGCCGCCGAGACGTTGGCACTGCGGAGCGGCATCGTGATCGTCCCCGACCTCAAAACAGCCTTTGCTGTCAGCAATACGTACGCCCCTGAGCATCTCTGCTTGCTGGTAGAGAATGCCTGGGACTACCTCGGCTGGGTGCGCAATGCTGGGGGAGTGTTTATCGGGGAACGCTCGTTTGAGGTGTTGGGCGACTATATCGCCGGACCGTCGCACATCATGCCTACGGGTGGTACTGCTCGCTATGCTGCTCCGGTGAATGTAGACGACTTTCGCAAAGTAATCTCGGTCATCGGGCTCAACGATCGCGCACTGCGCCGGATTGGTCCGGCTGCAGCGCGTTTGGCGCGTGCTGAGGGATTGCATGCACACGCTGCGGCAGTCCAAATTCGTCTGGATGACATGTAATCGTGAGTTGCCGACATCCTTTTGGGATGCGTTATTGAGGTGATGCTATGTCAGGTTTTTTTGCTACATTTTTGTTGTTGTTGTTGCAGGCGTTGAACTATGCCATCTTTGCGCGGGTCATTTTGTCGTGGGTCGACCAGCCGGGCGCATGGCAGGTCACGCGCATCGTGCGTGACATCACCGAGCCCATCATGGCACCGTTGCGCCGGGTCATCCCGATGATGGGCATGATGGATTTCTCGCCGATTGTCGCAATCTTGCTCCTGCAAGTGCTCGAAGGGTTGGTCCGACAGGCTGTTGGCCAATGAGTGCGGGGGCTTCTCTGGGCAAACTTCCCTATGTAGTCACGCTTGCAGGGGCAGGCACCCTGGCTATCGAGATGATTGCCCCACGGCTCTTGGCACCTGCATTTGGTACGTCGCAGCCGATATGGGCAGCTGTCATCGGGATGACGCTCTTGTACCTGGCAATTGGGTATCATCTGGGTGGACGTTGGGCTGACGGACCTCGTGGCACCGACCCCGACATGGTCGGCCGCATCATCGTCTGGGCGGGTGTTGCTACGGCGCTGATTGCCCCGGTTGCACCGCCGTTGATTTCGGGTGCACGATTGGCGCTGCAAGCCTTGGAGGTTGGCAGTTTCGTCGGTGCCTTGATCATTGCGCTGATTTTGTTTGCGGCGCCGATTATCTTGTTGGCCGCGGTGTCACCGTTTGTCAGCACATTGGCGGTGTCGGTCACCGCGCCCGAGCGTGTCGGTCGCGTGTTGGGGCGGTTGTCGATGTATGCCACCATGGGGTCGCTGGCGGGCACCTTCATAGCAGCGCTCTGGCTTATCCCGTTGATAGGGACAAGCATTTCGTTGCTGACGATTGCCGGATTGTTGATTGTGCTCGGTGTCTGGGCAGGAACACAGCCACGCCGCGCCTTGTGGTTGCTCTTGGTCGCAGTATTGATGGGCTGGAGGCTGATCAATGGACCAGCGGCGTTGGCGGCAGGCTGTCAGCAGTGTACGGTGCAGAAGACCATCGAAAGTGCCAACAACACCATCCAGGTGGCGACCCGACCACACCCCATCCATGGGATGCAGACGCTCTTATTGCTCAATGAGGGCATGGCGGTGCACTCGGTCGCCAACGCCGACGGGATGCGCAGTGGCAATGCGGTCGACATGCTGACCGATGGTGGTCCGTGGGATTACTTCGCCATCGCGCCGTATGTCCTACCGCGACAACAGGTACAGTCGATCCGCAAGATGGCCATGATTGGCTCTGCGGCAGGCACGGGGACGGCGCAGTTTTTGGCAATACATGGCCCCGATGCCGAGGTCGATGCAGTCGAAATAGACCCGGCTATTGTGGCCGTCGCACGTCAATCATTCGGCATGAACGATAGTCAAACACCCAACGGGAATCCAAACTATCGGGTCCACGTCGCAGATGGGCGCACGTGGTTGGCTGCTCAATCGGGTACGTACGACATCATTGGGGTGGATGCGTATCATCAACCGTACATCCCCTTTCATTTGACCACGGTCGAGTTCTTCCAGATGGCCAAACAACGCTTGAACGCAAACGGCGCGTTGGTCCTCAATGCCGGGCTCGGGGCGAATGGGGATATTCGCCTGGCACAAGCACTGGCGACCACGATGCGACGTGTGTTCACCAGTGTGTTTGTCCTCGAAACATCGAGCTACGGCAACTGGATGCTGATCGGGACCATCGCCCCCATCGGCGAAGGTGCTGCAAACTTCGCCGAAAACTACCAGTCCATGGAAGATCCTGCGATGCGAATCGTCATGGAAAAGACCCAAGGCTTCCCCTTCCTCCAGGGCGACGACGGCTCGATGGTGCTCTATGACGACCACGCGCCGGTCGAGCAATTGGTGGACGAGATGATTTTTGGCACAATCACGCAATAAGAGCGATATGCGTGGCAGTTGACCACGGCCGAGGTGCGTCATGCTGATCCGCGCATTCATTGATGTGTTGTTGCCCATCGTCGTGGTGGTATTGGTCGGCTATGTGCTCAAGCGGTTTTTGCCGGTTGATACGCGCTCGCTCAACCGGATGAGCATGTACGTGCTCAGCCCTGCGCTCATTTTCATTACCATTATCAAAATCCAAATCCCTGGCACCGAGGTGTTGCGCATCTCGCTGACCTCTGTGGCTGTCTGCCTCGGATCTGGGTTGATTGCCTATGCGATTGCGCGGTTGCGCAAAACCGATGCCCCGTCTATGGCAGCGCTCCTATTGACAACGATGTTTATGAACTCGGGCAATTACGGATTACCGACTGCCAACTTTGCGTTTGGGCAGGCGGGGCTCGACCGTGCGTTGTTGTACTTCATCGCACAGGCCATCATGGCCCAGACGTTGACGATAGCGATTGCCCAAGCCGGCAACTCGAACTGGCGCACGGGGTTCAAACAAATCCTCAAAATGCCACCCATCTACGCGGTGTGTGTCGCGCTGGTGTTGCGTTGGTTGGGGGTGTCGTTTGACACACCGAATGTCCTCGGCTCGCTCTTGCATGGAATTGACCTGATCTCACAAGCGACGCTCCCGCTGTTGCTGATGCTGTTGGGCATGCAACTCGCACAAGAGACGGTCATCGAAGATGTTCCCCTAACCAGTATCGCGGTGATCATCCGTTTGTTTGCCAGCCCGCTGATTGCCTACGGTGTGGCAGTTGCCCTGCAGCTGGATGCGTTGGCGACGAATGTTGTGGTCTTGCAGGCAAGCATGCCTACCGCGGTCAACATGGTGTTGTATTCGCTCGAGTTCAACGCGCGCCCCAAGTTTGTTGCTGGCACCGTCGTGATTACGACGCTCCTCAGCGTGGTGACATTGACGATTTTGCTGACGGTGATGGGTGTGTGATGGGTGCTTTCGAGCAATGGTACAGAAAAGCGCTCCGAGGATTCCCTCGGAGCGCTGTGTGTGATGGTTGGTGACACACGCAATTGACGTTATGGAATTACCGTTGGTGTGGAGGACGGAGTAGCGGTTAAGGTTCGTGTGAATGTTTTGCTCGGGGTCAAAGTACGTGTACGTGTCCTCGTGCGTGTGGGTGATTTGGTCTTGGTGAGTGTCGGTGCTGTGATGGTTTTTGCATCTACGTTCACGAATGTGTAGGTCGACAGCGCATTGGTATAAATGTTGCATCCATCACAGCCTGCTTCGCCAGACGCATTTCTGCCCCAGCATTTTATGCCGCCAGTGGTGAACAACGCACAAAAATCGTACCCCAGTATGACGAACTGCTTGACGACCAACGACCCGCCGAAGTTCAATGTCGCGAGGTTATCCCCCATTTCATTTTCCGCATCGCCTTTGTGCGTCGTTGTGCCGTCAGCGAGGGCTCCGCGTTCGTTGTAGCCCCAACACTTCATTGCGCCGGTGTCGAGGAGTGCACAGGTGTTCGAAAAGCAAGCGTAGATTTTCTTGACGGTACGATTGGTGCCGACATTGACGGTGGGCATGTTGTCTCCCAGTTCGGCAACCGAATCGCCGAGGTTGGCGGTATTGCCCATGCCCAGCTGCCCGACGTCGTTGTAGCCCCAACACTTCATGGTGCTATCATCAAGCAATGCACAGACGTGACGGTAGCCCATGGCGAGTTGTGTCGCGTAGCGACCGGTGCCCAGGAAGACGCCAGCCAATTGGCTGCCCATGTCTTCAACACCAATTACATCAGTCGTCGAGCCAATACCGAGGTTGCCGCCTTCATTGCTGCCCCAGCATTTCACTCCGCCGTTACTCAACAATACACACGACTGATTGCCGCCAGCGACAACCTGCTTGACTGTATACGTGGTGCCGAAATCCAACGGCAACAGAGCATCGCCCATTTCGCTTACCGAGTCGCCGATGGTGTCAAATGTGCCATTACTGATAGAATTGCCCCAACATTTGACGGCATTGGTATCCAAGAGGACGCACGCATGGTTCGTGCCTGCGACCACATCTACCACCGCGCGATCAGAACCAATGGAGACGACCGCGAGGTGGTTACCCATCTGGCCCGGTGCATTGCCGATGTTGTTCGAACTTCCACTGCCGATCTGTGCTTGGTTGTTTTGTCCCCAGCATTTGACCTGCTTGGTGTTCAACAATGCACAGGTGAAAAACTCACCTGCGACGACTTTGGTTGCGGTGATGCCGGTACCGAGATCCACGGTAGCGAGATTTGTGCCCATTTTGCTCGCATCTACGCCACGAGCCGTCGTATCGCCGTAGCCCAATTGCCCCTCACCGTTATACCCCCAACATTTGATGGTGCCATTGGAAAAGAGTGCACAGACGTGTCCTTCACCCGCAGCGATCTGTGTGACGGCTACCGAGGCTTTGCTCTCGGTCGCAGTGGTGCGTGGTGTCTGACTGGTAGCGCCGATGGCGATACAGACACACAGCAACGAAAACACGAGCGCGTAGAATTTGTTCTTCATGCAAGCTCCTAGAATGCTGCAACTGACGAAGGAATGCAGGTTCGAATCGAAAAAAGTAACGCAGAGTGAATTATACTATACGATTTTAACAATTGCCGTAGAGGCAAATCGCTTTGATGTAGAAAAAGAAACCCCCACGTGACTCGGAGGAGCCTCGTGGGTGCGGATGATTTGGAGCGCAATGGGTAGTGAAGTGCGCGGCCTATTGTTCCCCGCTGATTTCTTTGAGGCGGAACTGGGCTTGTTCGAGCAATGTGCGGCTTTCTTCGACCAATGCGGCGCCACGCTGATAAAGGGCGAGTGATGCTTCGAGCGACAGGTCGTTCTGTTCGAGTTGGGCGGCGATGGCTTCGATATCGCGGAGCATCGCCTCGAGGGATGGTTTTTCGGTCATGATTGGTGCTCCGTCGTCTGTGCGGGGAGGACCCCGTCTGCGAATTGGATGCCGATGGATGTACCCGTTGGCGTGCCCAGGGCTGAGCGGATGAGTGCTCCGTCTGCAGTGCGCACAATGGCGTAGCCGCGCTCGAGGACGGCGCTCGGATCGAGGGCGTCGATGCGGGCAGCGTGATGCTCGAGCTGAGCGCGGCGTTGCTGCACGATGGTGGTCATCGCACGCTGCATGCGGCGGTGTGCATAGCCCAACTGTTGCTGCATGGTGGCAATGCGCACCGCAGGGGCTGCGCGCAAGAGGCGGGCGCTGGCGTCGTCGAGGCGCATGTCCAGCTCTGCGGCGGTATTGGCGACGTGCAGTGCCATCGTGTAGCGCAGGTTCGTGAGGTGCTGAACAATGTCCGCGCGGTTGGGGGTGGCTGCTGTTGCAGCGTAGGTCGGTGTCGCTGCGCGCACATCCGCGACGACATCGATGAGTGTTGTATCGACTTCGTGGCCGACGCCGCTGATCACTGGCACGGGGGCGCGCAGGACTGCTTTGGCGACGACCTCACTGTTGAATGCAATCAGGTCTTCTGCAGCGCCACCGCCACGCACAACCAGGATGACATCGAGGTCTTCGGCGTACAGTAAATCAAGGGCCGCTTCGATTTCGCTCGGGGCAGTCGGGCCCTGGACGGTGCAATGCGCGAGGATGAGTTCGACGCATGGGTACCGGTTTTGGATGGTCGCTAAGACGTCTTGCAAGGCTGCTCCGGTGCGCGACGTGGCGATCCCGATGCGCCGTGGGAAGGCGGGCAACGGCCGTTTGCGGGCGAGCGTTGCATAGAGCGTCATCAGCCGTTCGAGTTCAATGGCACGGGCATCGGTGCCTGCTTCGCGGATGTCGTCGATGATGAACGACACTTCCGAGCGTGCGCCGTAGAAATCGACGCGACCGTGCAGATGCACAATCGCGCCTTCGGCGGGTCGTTTGAGGCGTGCATTGACCGTGCGCCAGCACGACCCGCGCATCGTCACATCGCCTTCTTTGAGGGAAAGGTACCAATGACCACTGCTCGCCACGGTGATGCTAACCAAGGTTGCTTCGACCCATATGTCGCGGAGCAACTGGTCATTGAGCAGTGACTTGACGATATGGGCAACGTGCGACAGCGGCGTTGGGCGCATCACTAAGCGGTCGGTTCGATGATCATCAACGGCTGGCCGAATTCGACAGGCTGGCCATTTTTGACCAATATTTTGATGATACGACCCGAAACGTCGCTTTCGATTTCGTTCATCATCTTCATGGCTTCGACGATACACAAGCGGTCACCCGACTTGACGCTGTCGCCTTCGTTGACGAAAGGCGGGTCTTTGGGGGTGGGCGTTGCATAATAGGTGCCGACCATCGGTGAGGTGATGGTATGGCCGCTGATGATAGGCTCGCTGACGGCCGGAGTGCCCGCAGGTGCTGCTGCAACGGGATTGGCTGCAGGCTGCATTTGCATCATGTGTGGCATTGAGGATTGCATCATAACGGGGGCAACAGGGGCATGGCCACGTTTGATGCGCAACCGCGATTCACCACGTTCGATGGTGAGTTCGTGGATTTCGTTCTCTTTCACGAGCTTCAATAATTCACGGACTTCGTCGATGGCGAATGCGTCTGAGGTGTGCGATTCGTTGCCCATATGCTCCGTTACTCCACAATGATTGATTAAGCCATTACTGACCACCATTATACCACCGTGTGTCATGTATTGGCTGTGCTGTCGAGGACCCAGTCGAGGGCGTGGAGGTACCCACGCCAACCCAACCCGGCGATTTGGCCCGTCGCAATCGGCGCAATGACCGAATGATGGCGGAACGGCTCGCGTTTGTAGACGTTTGAAATGTGGACCTCGATAATGGGAACGCTGACGGCACTCAATGCATCACGTATCGCATAGCTGTAGTGGGTGAACGCACCGGGGTTGATGATGATCCCACCGATTGTCTGTTGGTGTTGCTGGATGGTGTCGATGATGACACCTTCGTGGTTGGACTGCACGAAGTCGATATCGACACCGCGCGCTGCGGCACGGTCACGCATGGCGCGCTCGATATCGGCCAACGTTGTAGCGCCATAAATATGTGGCTCCCGCGTGCCTAGCATATTGAGGTTTGGACCGTTCAAAACAAGAATGCGCATGCACGTTCCCTTTCGTATAGGGCAAAGCGTACCATATTTTGGGAACCCCCAAATGGACTGGTCACCGGCACTCAAACACATTTCTAACGCGCAAGTCCTTGCGGCACCTCTGCAAATCTATACAATGAAAACAACAACACCAGGGCATACCACGATGGGCATACCGAGCGATATGTACTGGGCGTGACAGAAAGTAGGATTTTATGAGCAAGATTGTTGGTATCGATTTAGGAACGACGAACTCGTGTGTGGCTGTCATGGAAGGCGGCGACGCCGTCGTTATCCCGAGTTCCGAAGGCAACCGGACCACACCTTCGATTGTGGCGTTCAGCAAAAGCGGCGAACGATTGGTCGGCCAAACCGCCAAGCGCCAAGCGACGATCAACGCAGAAAATACGCTGTACTCCGTCAAGCGGTTCATTGGTCGCACCTATGACGAAATCGCCAAAGAGCGCGAGATGGTCCCGTACAAGGTCAACAAGGGCAATCGCAACGATGTGCGTATCGTCTCGAGCAACACCAATAAAGAATACGCCCCCCAAGAAATATCTGCTATGGTCCTCCAAAAGCTGAAGGCAGACGCCGAGGCATATTTGGGTGAACCAGTGACCAAAGCCGTCATCACCGTGCCGGCATACTTCAACGACAGCCAGCGCCAGGCGACCAAAGACGCAGGCAAAATTGCCGGTCTCGAAGTCTTGCGTATCATCAACGAACCAACCGCTGCCGCATTGGCATATGGGCTCGACAAAAAGAAAGACGAAACCATTCTGGTCTTTGACCTTGGTGGTGGTACCTTCGACGTGTCAGTGCTCGAAGTCGGTGATGGCGTGGTCGAAGTCAAAGCCACCAACGGTGACACACACCTCGGCGGCGACGACTATGACCAGAAGGTCGTCGAGTGGATGATCGAAGAATTCCGCAAGGACCAAGGCATCGATTTGGGCAAAGATCGCCAGGCGTTGCAACGTCTGAAGGAAGCCGCCGAAAAGGCCAAAATCGAACTGTCGAGCATGTCTGAGACCGAGTTGAACTTGCCGTTCATCACGGCAGATGCAAGCGGTCCCAAGCACTTGCAGATGCGCGTGAGCCGCGCCAAGTTCGAACAATTGACGGCCAGCCTGACCGAGCGCCTGCGTGGTCCGGTCACCCAGGCCCTCAAAGATGCAGGGTTACAGGCGAGCGCACTCGACGAAGTCGTGCTGGTCGGTGGTTCGACTCGTATGCCGGTGGTGCAGGAGTTGGTACGGAAGCTGACCAACAAAGAGCCCAACAAGAGCGTCAACCCCGACGAAGTCGTTGCAATTGGTGCTGCGATCCAGGCGGGTGTGCTGGGTGGCGATATCAAGGATGTGGTGTTGCTCGACGTGACGCCATTGTCGTTGGGGCTCGAAACACTGGGTGGTGTGATGACGCGTCTCATCGAGCGCAATACCACGATACCGACCCGAAAGAGCGAAATTTTCTCGACCGCAGCAGACAACCAGACGGCGGTGGACATCCACATCATGCAGGGTGAGCGCGAATTGGCGACCCACAACATGACATTGGGTCAGTTCCGTCTCGAGGGGATCGCCTCTGGCCCTCGTGGGACACCCAAGATCGAAGTAACCTTCGACATCGATGCCAACGGTATCCTCAACGTGTCGGCCAAAGACCAGAACACGGGCAAAGAGCAGCGCATCACGATTACGGCAAGCACGAATCTCAACAAGGACGAAGTCGATCGGATGGTACGTGATGCGCAATCGCATGCCGAAGAAGACAAATCCAAGCGTGAGATGATTGAGCTGAAGAATCGCTCTGACAGTCTCGCGTACGACAGTGAAAAAACACTGAATGAGATTGCTTCGAAAATCGATGCAACGATGGTCGAAAAGATTCGCACGGTGATTGCAGAACTGCGTACCGCTATCGGGAACGAGAACGAATCACTGATGAAGAGCACCGGCGAAGAACTTGCCCAGTTGATGGGTGAAGCATCCCAGCAGGCTGCAGCTGCAGGTGATTCGGGAGCCAAACCCAAGGCAAACGACGATGTCGTCGACGGCGAATACACGGTCGATTAACGTGCATTGAGACGGGGCACGGCACTTGTAAGAGTGCCGTGCTTTTGTTTGGTTTGTCTCTGCAAAATTGCAGAGTACGATGCGATAGAGCGAGCTTCTCTCAAGAAAACCGTAGCTGAACGTATTCTTAACGCTAGTAAAAAAGACCTCACCAACTATGCGGTGTGGTATAATTTCGAGAGTGTCCAACCGTGAGACAACGGAGTACATGGTATTGGTAGACGTGATTGTGGTACTGTGTGTATCGCTCTATGCGGTACTCGGGTTTTACTGGGGGGCTATACGCCAGCTCGTGGCTCTCACGAGTGTGGTCGCTGGGCTCGTCGTCGCCGGCAGGATCGGGATACCCTTCTCGCATTTTGTGGCGATTGTTGTTCCTTCCCAGCATGGTGCTCTCCTCGTGTCTGTCGTGCTTTTGCTTTTGCTGGTGAACGGTAGTGCGAGTTATCTTGCTTCGGTGATTCAGCAGCGCTACGGTCTGATTGCATTGGGTGTGATTGATCACAGCGTGGGAGCTTTTCTCGCGGTGATTCAAGCGCTGGTGACGTTGGTCGCGTTGATTTTGGTGAGTATTGCGTACCCGATTGGTGACTGGCACGAGGTGTTGACAGGGTCATCGGGCGTCAAGATATCGATATATTTCTTTGGCGGTGCGGTACTGTCCTTTATCCCCGAGCCGTTGCAATCTGCATTGCGTGTCGTGGTCTACCGCTAGTCTGATTTACAAACCCCCCGCTCTTTGCTACTATGGACAGGTATAAAGGGTTATGATTGGAGTGGCATGGACACACAGGCATTGGCTCGACGCATTGTCGAACTGGCAGAAGACAAACAAGCGACCGATATCGTCTTGTTAGACTTACGTTCACTGCGTACGTTTGCTGATTATTTCATTATTTGCACCGGTGAGTCCGATCGCCAACTCAAGGCAGTGCTTGATTCGGTCGAAGAGGGCGTCGCCAAAGAATTTGGCTACGAATCCATCCCCGAAGGCAAGACAGAGGCTGGTTGGGTCCTTCTCGACTATGTCGATATTGTTGTACACATCTTTTCGAAGGAAATGCGTGAGTTCTACAAGCTCGAAAACTTGTGGAATGAAGCCGCCCCGCTCGTTGTTGTTCAGTGAGGTATACGATGCAGACAGGACGTTCTCGACTGATTGACTTCAGCCTCGGTGCAGCAATCGGTGCTGCGCTCGGTTTGGTGCTCGGTTCGTTGTTGACCTACTGGATTGGGGACGAGACGATTCGTGCACTCCGACACGGATTGCAGAAGGACGACACCCAGCCGAATTTCGAAAAACTCCTCCAGTAGACGACTGCTTCACAAAACACCCCTGCCACACGGTGGCAGGGGTGTTTTGTGCGTTACCGCTGCTTTTCGTTGCCGATCCAGTCTTGGGCGCCATCTGCCCAGTGCTCTTTCTTCCAGATGGGGGCGACTTCTTTGATGCGGTCCATGATCCAACCGGTCGCCGCCAATGCTGGGCCACGGTGTGCCGCTGCGACGACGACGATGACGGCTTTTTCGCCGAGCTCGAGCACCCCAATCCGATGGTGGATGGCCACTCGTCCGATGGCAAAGGCCGCCTGCGCCTCAGAGGCAATATCGGCCAGGACGGGGACAGCCATCTCGACATATGCTTCGTATTCGAGCCGGGCAGTCGCGCGCTCGCCGAAGTGGTCACGGACGGTGCCTGCAAAGGTAACGATGGCGCCCATGTCGGGCGCTGCCACTGCTGCCTCGAGGGGAGCAGCGACGAGTGGCTCACTCGTCACCCAAAAAAGTGGTGTTCCAGAGCCCCCGCTGACGGGAGGGATAAATGCAACGGTATCTCCTGCGGTGACCGGGGTAGCAGCATCGCCAAAGCGTTCGTTGCAGGCTAACAAGACACGGCCGCGGTACGGGCTGAGCGCGGGGTAACGCGCTTCGAGCGCATCCCATATTTGGCCGAGTGTCGCACCATCGGCTACGTCGATACATTCCGAGGCTGTGCCGGTGATGTCGCGATGGGCTGCAAAATATCGAACGGTGATCTGCATGCTGATTACCTCATCGGGACGCCGCGTGAGCGGAGATATGTTTTGGCTGCGGCGATGGTGTGGTCCCCGAAGTGGAAGATACTCGCTGCCAAGACCGCGTCAGCACCCCCGTCCATGAGGCCTGCGTAGAGGTGCGCGAGTGTACCGGCACCACCAGATGCAATGACTGGTATCGATACACGGGCAGTAATTGCACTGAGGAGTTCGATGTCGTACCCAGCATAGGTACCATCTGCATCCATGCTGTTAATAACCAACTCACCCGCCCCGAGTTCTGCACCACGGACCGCCCAAGCGACCGCGTCGAGACCTGTCGAACGGGCGTTCGCCCCGGTGTGGGTAAATACCTCCCAGGTCGGCGTAGCACCGGGTGCTGAGGTACGACGAGCGTCGATCGAGAGGACGATGCACTGACTGCCGTAGCGTTTCGCGCCGTCGTTGATGAGTTGCGGGTTGAGTACCGCCGCGGTATTAATCGAAATCTTGTCTGCGCCGGCCCTCAGCATGCGATACATGTCATCGACGGTGCGGATGCCGCCGCCGACCGTTAATGGGATAAACACTTGCGCGGCGGTACGTTCGACCACCTCGACCATTATGTTGCGATCATCGGAACTCGCGGTGATGTCATAAAAGACGAGTTCATCAGCGCCACTGTCGTTGTAAAAGGCTGCCAGGACCACCGGGTCACCCGCGTCGCGATGGTCGAGGAACGATACCCCTTTGACGACACGACCTGCTTTGACGTCGAGACAAGGGATGATGCGACGTTTGAGCATAGTTAGCGGCTCTTTCCATCGGCGTCAGGTGGTGTCATACGTTCCGTCTTGATGCGTTCGAGCATACTCGACAGGTTCTTGGTGAGCATACCGAGTAATTCGATTTCGCGCGTGTCGATATCCATGAAGTGGGCGACGTGCTCGTGCTGCATGTTTTCGAGACGGTTGCTGGTGCGTGTGATACGTTGCTCGAGGTCACGAACATAGCTGTCGACGCGTTCGATCCAGGTCGTGATCTGGCGGAGCTGACGGTCTTCCATTTCTTGGATCGACGAGATTTTTTCGTCCTGCTGGAGCCGAATTTCTTCGATGCGCTGTTGATTCGACAAAAAGCGTTCAGTCGAGGTTCGTTCGATTTGTTTGGTCTCTTGTAGCAGTTCAGAGATGCGGTTGGACACAACGACGAGTTGTTCTGGGATTTCGTTGACCACTTTGTCGATTTGTGAGCGGAAGTCATCGACGCGGAGCAAACGGCTCTGTTGTTCGCTGATAAGGAGTTTGCTGTCGGCGACGAGTTGCTGATTTTCGGCGGATTGACGGCGGAGTTGTTGTTTTTCGATTTGGACTTCTTCGAGGATCTTGCGCAGTTCTGCGCGCCGTGTGTCTTCGGCGGTTTGGAACGTGTCGAGGCGCGACAGCACGTTGCGGTAGCGTTCATCAGACTCACGCACGAGGGCAAAGAGCGCGCCTATTTTCTGTTCGCTCTCGTTGAGGCGATTGATCAGGCTGGCGACTGTGACCCGGTCGGTTTTGCGGGCTTCGGCGAGTTCTTGAATCTGGGATTGCATATCCCGAATGGGGCGCACGCCTTCGTCGATTTTGACCAAGGTGCTGGCGAATTCTTTGCGTAGGCTGGTGATTTCGCGCCGAAAGCCTTCGACCGTTTGATTGAGTTCTTGAGCATTCCGGGCAAATTGATTGTTGAGCTCGGCGACTTCGCTTTCGGTTTTGCGGATGTGTTCGACCGAGAGTTGGTATTTTTGGGTTTGATCACGGAGCATCCGGCGGAGCTCATCAATTTGGTTTTGCAGATGGGTCATCTGCGTTTGGCCGGCGTTGCGGCTCCGTTCTTCGGCAAATTTTTCGCTGATGTTGGGATTTGAATCGCTCATAGAGCCTCCGATGCAAGCGCCTGGAGCGCGGCTGGTATGGTGATATCGCCGGTATAGAGTGCTCGTCCGACCACCGCACCATGGATGCCGCGGCGGGCAAGGACGAGGAGTTGCGCGGTTTTGCTGACCCCACCGGATGCGATGATGCGTGGTCCATTTGGGGTGATGAGCGCCGCGGTGGCATCATAGTTTGGTTCGGTCATCGTACCATCTCGGCTGATGTCTGTGTAAATGATACGGGTGACACCCAAGGCGGCCATTTGTGCGACCAAATCAGAGGCGGTGACCTGTGAGCCAGCCAACCAACCAGCAGTGTGTACGAAGCCATCGCGGGCATCGACTCCGACGATGATGGCGTCGCCGTGTTGTGCGACCAAATCACGCACGAATGTCGGATCAGCGACGGCTTTGGTACCGATGATGGTACGCCGTACCCCAAGGGAACGGACGGTTGCGACATCGTCGTGGCTGCGGATCCCGCCGCCGAGTTGGACCGGGATGGTGACTGCAGCACAAATAGCTGCGATGGCTGCCGTGTTGACGGGGTGCCCGGCTTTGGCGCCATCGAGGTCGACGACATGGAGCTGCGTGGCACCGGCAGATTGCCAGCGTTTGGCAGCGTTCGCCGGTGATTCGTCATAAATCTGTGCAGTCGCATAATCGCCTTGGGTCAGTCGGACGCATCGACCTTCGTGGATATCGATGGCAGGATAGAGTTCAAACATGAGTCGGCTCGCATTCGATCTGGGCTATGTGAGTGACGAAGTTACGCAAAAATCGGAGGCCAAATGCTCCACTCTTCTCGGGATGGAACTGGGCAGCAACGAGGGTGTCCCGCATCAGGATACTGGGGAATGACGCACCATACGCGGTTGTTCCCGCTACTATCGCTGGGTCGTTGACATCACAGTAGTAGGAGTGGACAAAGTAAAAGTCTGACCCATCGGGGATACCGTCGTACAGGGGATGATTGGACAGTGTCGGCGTCGCATAGACTTCGTTCCAGCCGATTTGTGGCACTTTGAGGTCTTCCGCAGGGAATCGACGTACTGTGCCGCTGATGACACCGAGACATTCGTGTTGGCCGAATTCGAGGCTGTCGGTCAACAGTACCTGCATGCCGACACAGATACCGAGGAACGGCACACCGCGGCGAATTGCATCGCGGATAACCGGTGTGAGGCCGCGCTGGGTCAGTTGCTCCATGGTGTCGCGCGTCGCGCCGACGCCTGGCAACACAATTGCCGTGGCGTTTGCCACCACCGTTGGATCGCTCGTCACCGTCAGCGGTGCCCCGATATGTGTAAGCGCACGTACAACGTTGGGTAGGTTACCGGCACCATAATCGATAACTGCGAGTGACATGCGCGCTCCTTAGACTGGGCGGAGAAGGGGATGATTACGAACGAGCCAGTTAATGACCGCATCTGCTCGATGTGGGTCACTCGGTTTGCTCCCGAGGCGGTCTGAAATGCGTGGAAGATTGCCCATCAAACGCACGAGGCCATGCGTGCAGGCAGCGAGTGCCCGTAGGCTATAGCCGCCTTCGAGCACTGCACACCATCGCCCATGACATAAACGTACCGCTGCATCTTTGATGAGGGTACAGATGTCGAGGTAGCCGTCGACCGAGAGCCGGCAATTGCCCAGCGGGTCGTCCCAGTGTGCGTCGAATCCTGCCGACAGCAAAATAGCATCGGGGACGAAGCGGTCGAGTGCTGGCACAACGACGTCCCGATAGGCCTGCATGAACGCCTGATCACCACTTTGGGCCGGCATGGGGATGTTCAACGTACTGCCAAACCCCGCATCGGTGCCCATGTGTTCACGAGCTCCACTACCGGGGTAGAGGGGCCAACCGTGGCTCGAGATGTAGAGGATGTCTGGGTCAGCTGCAAAGATATCGTCCGTGCCGTTCCCGTGATGCACATCAATGTCGACAATCGCGATGCGACGTAAACCATAGGTGGCTTGTGCATGGCGGGCTGCAATTGCTACGTTGTTGTAGAAACAAAAACCCATCGCAGTGGTTGCCGTCGCGTGATGACCAGGAGGGCGAATCAACGCGCATGCGGAGTTACCATGCATCATTGCGTCCACGGCGTTACATGCACCCGAAGCCGCAATATGAGCTGCTTTTGCAGTGCCAGGCAGGATATAGGTGTCGCCATCCAATTGGGGTGCGACATTCGCTGCTTCTGTTTGGGCGAGGACCCACGCACGGTGTGACGATGGATGGACTCGTTCGATGGTGACATCAGACACAGACTGGATGTCTGCAATGGTCACGGCACAGGTTGGATCGGCTGCGATGGCTGTCAGAATGGCATCGATACGACCCGCGTGTTCGGGGTGTTGGTGCGTATGTGCTGTGTGCTGTGCAGATGTGAAGAGTATCGTCGGCATACGTCTGTGTTCTCTGAGTCAATGGTTAAGTATAGCACAGGGCATTGGAGCGCCTGAATCGGGCTTGCGCACAGGAACCAAAAAAAGTCGTGATGATGCAGTCGAATAGAGTAAAATAAAGGGACTGATGGTGGCATGCACCACAAAAAGGAATATATGACACTGAGCTACGAAGAACTCGCGAATGCACTCGAAGAAGGGTGGTCGGTCATCGGCTTGCACGAGCACGATGTCGCCGAGCAGGTCAATCCGACGACCCTCGAACGTACGTTCCGCGCTGAACTGTTCCCCGAACATGGGGATCCATTGACCGAACACAATACGCCACCATGGGTCGAAGTGACGATGGTGTGGGGACCGGCCCATCAAGTCCACTCCGGTCAGATGGTCAGTGTCCCGCTCGAGTTGACGTGGGAGTATACGATTACCGTCCCGCCAGCCGACAAGCGCACTGACAGTGAGCTCATCCGCACGCTGCAATCGGCCATCCAGACGTCGTTGCGCAAGCTCTTCCACGAGGATGTTGGGTTCGATGTCTTGGCGCTCGAAGTACGTCGTTCATACAAAGCTCCAGAGGCACGCGAGTTACGCTGTCTCGAGATACACGCCCGCGGCAGTAGTGATATTTCTGACGTGCTGACGGGGCTAGGTCATGATCACATGCTGAGGGTGATCCAAGAAGAATATGCGATGGTCAATACGTTGTTGCAAACATTTGCAGATACGTTCAGCCCCGGTTCGGTGGGTGGCTACCGTTCTGTCGAATCAGCCTAGGAGGCTTTATGTCGGATAACCGCCGTATCTGGACCATCCCTGCAATCGTCATGTTCGTCCTGATTGTGCTTGATCGCGTGACCAAGGCATGGATTGATACGAACCTCGGGCCAATCGAAGGAACGAGCATACCCGTCATCGAGCCGTGGTTGCGCCTCACGTATGTCAAAAACACTGGTGTGGCATTTGGATTGTTTCAAGGTATCCCGCACTTTTTTACCATAATGAATATCTGCATCAGTGGTGCTGCATTGTATATGTATCGCTTTCAAATGCAGCATACGCTGTTGACCAAGCTCGCCATAGGCGGGATTGTCGGCGGAGCTATCGGCAACATCATAGACCGACTGCGGCAGGGGTTTGTAACGGATTTTGTGCATGTGACTTGGTTCCCTGGGATTTTCAACGTCGCCGACAGTGCAATCACCGTGAGTGTGATAGCGCTTGCCATCGCGTCGTTACGTAATGAAGTCGAGTTGACCCGTGACCAATCCTGAGGATGACCAGATTCTATTGGTAGTTGATCGAGAATCCGTTGGTGAACGACTCGATAAGTACATCGCTGCTTCGATTGACGATCTCACCCGGAGCACCGTTCAGCGGCTCATCGAACAAGGCGCCATTTTGCGCAACGAGAGTGCGACACGCGCAGCCGAGCCGCTCAAATTGGGTGATCGTATCAGCGTGCGTATTCCCGAGCCCGAAGACACATCGCTCGTGCCCGAAAACATCCCACTGACCATCGTCTATGCCGATGCAGACATCGTGGTCATCGACAAACCCGCGGGAATGGTGGTCCACCCGGCACCGGGACATGCGCGTGGAACATTGGTCAACGCGTTGCTCTATGCGTTCCCCGATATGGTGGTGGGTGGCGGTGTGCGGCCCGGGATTGTCCATCGCATTGACCGTGACACCAGTGGATTGCTTGTGGTTGCCCGTAACGATGCCGCGCTCCATGGCTTGCAAGAGCAGCAACAGGCCCACACGATGCACAAAGAGTACATTGCATTAGTGTCGGGCGGGATGTCAGCGGTCAGCGGCACGATTGATGCGCCGATTGCACGGCACCCGCGTGATCGCTTGCGGATGGCAGTGATTGCCGGTGGGCGTTCGGCGATTACTCATTGGGAAGTTATCGAAAAGATTGGCCAACTCTCGTTACTCAAAGTGATGCTCGAAACCGGCCGGACGCATCAAATTCGGGTGCACTGCCAACACATCTATCACCCCATCATCGGTGATCAGATCTATGGTGCACAGATGAGCGGCATCAAGCTTGAGCGGCAGTTTTTGCATGCACACGCGCTCGGCTTCACCCACCCGCGCACCGGCGAACCGATGCGCTTCACGAGTCCGTTGCCGGCAGATTTGCAGCGGGTGCTTGATTATCACCATCGCATGCAGCGCTAGTGCGTCTGCGTACGTCAGAGGAGTCCATTATGAAGTTCGGATCTCACGTTTCCACCTCTGGCGGGCTGTACAAGGCCTTTGCCAACGCCACAGCCGCGGGCTGCGACGCAATGCAGATTTTCTCCAAAAACCAACAACAGTGGAAGTCAAAACCGCTGGGCGACGACGAAATCAGCAAGTTTCGGGCTGCCCATGCAGCGAGTGGTATCAACCCACTCGTCGTCCACGATTCGTACCTCATCAATTTGGCATCGCCCGATGACGAACTGCAGGCCAAGTCGCGGGCAGCATTTGCTGACGAGATTCACCGGTGCGGTCAACTGGGGATCCCCTATTTGGTGACGCACCCTGGCGCACATGTGGGGTCGGGGGTGGAGGCAGGTTTGGAGCGGGTGGCTGCAGCACTCGATGCGATTCTGGCGGCTGACACGAACCCTGATGTGATGGTATTGCTCGAGACGACTGCCGGACAGGGCACAGTGTTGGGCAGGACCTTCCAAGAGATTGCCCAGATTATTGCAGCCTGCAAATATCCAGAACGCCTCGGTGTCTGTCTCGACACCTGCCACATTCTGGTGGCGGGGTACGAGTTCCGCACGCCTGAGTCGTGCGCTGCTATGCTGGCAGATTTTGATGCGAGTATTGGATTGCAACGCCTCAAAATCATCCATGCAAATGATGCCCAGAAGGATTTGGGGTCGAAGGCAGATCGGCATACGCACATCGGTGAGGGATTCGTCGGCAAAGACGGTTTTCGCAATCTGATGCGTCATGCATACATCCGCACGGTGCCGTTCATCCTCGAGACCCCCAAAGATATCGATCCCGACGACGACATCCGCAATATTGCGGTGTTGCGGACATTGGCAGAGGAGGCCCAACATGCAGCGTGATCTCGATCGACTCATGACCGAGCGCCAACTCGACGCGATTATTGTCGAGGGCCCGGACGGCCTCGGTGCTGCGAACCCTGCGTTCAACTATTTTGTGCGTGGTGCCCATTTGACGGGGACGGTCATCAAACTGCGCAATCAGCCACCGATGCTGGTGCATAGTGATTGGGAAGTATTGCAGGCTGCCGAGACAGGCCTCGTGTGTGTGTCATCGAGCCGATGGAACATGCGTGACATCATGCAACGCATCCCCGACCGACTGGCCGCGCGGGTCGAGTTGCGTCGGCAGATGCTCGCCGATTTGGGAGTTACCGGGCGTGTCGGTGTCTATGGGACCGTGCAGGCAGGCCCATTCCTCGCACTGCAACGCGGCATCGAAGCTGCAATGCCTGGGCTGACGTTTGTGGCCGAGTCCGACAAAGATCTCATCAGTGCGGCCCGCTTGACCAAAGACGAGCACGAAATCGCAGTCATGCGCGCGGTCGGCCAAAAGACTTGTGCGGTTGTCCAGGCGGCTGTTGACGATATTTGCAGTGGTCGTTCTGATGGTGCGTTTGTCGTCGACAGCCAAACCGGTGCGCGCATGACCATCGGTGATGTGCGTGCAGTCATCGACCGCGAATTAGCGGCACGGGGGATGGTCGGTGAGGGAACGATTTTCGCACAGGGCCGTGACGCAGGTCTGCCGCATGCACGAGGCCAAGACTCCATGGAACTCCAACGCGGCCAAGCAATTGTGTTCGACATTTTCCCCAAAGACGCATCGGGATACTACCACGATATGACCCGTACATTTGCCATTGATTATGCCACCCCTGAGCTACAGCAGGCGTACGACGATGTGATGGGCGCGTTCAATGAGGTCATCCAAGAATTCGAACTCGGCGCACCGACCAAACCCTACCAAACGATGGTCTGCGACTACTTCGAGGCGCGTGGCCACGCCACCATCGGTAAAACCTACCCCATCGAAGAGGGCTACATCCACTCATTGGGGCACGGGCTGGGGCTCGAAGTGCACGAAGACTTTGGATTCCCTTCACTCGCAGACCGTGGCGACGTTTTGGTGCCGGGGGCCGTATTCAGCGTCGAGCCCGGACTGTATTACCCGAACAAAGGGTATGGCGTGCGCGTCGAAGACACCTATTGGTGCACGCCCGATGGCACGTTCGAGAGCCTGACTAATTTTCCGAAGGAACTCGTCATCCACCTCAAAGGCACTCGTCAGTAAAACGCGTGCTATACTTTGGTGAATCTGAACGATGGGACACGAGAAATGCGTATCTATAAAGCAAAAGCACCGATGCGGATAGGGTTTTTTGGCGGCGGGACCGATGTCAGTCCCTACGCCGAAGAACACGGTGGGAAAGTACTCAACTGCACCATAGACAAATACGTACGGTGCATGTTGCGTCCGAGCGAAGATGGTGCACTGACGATTCGATCCCTCGATCTCGAGGAAGTGAGTCGCAACACCACCGGCCACTGGGATGGCACGTTGAGTCTGCCACAGGCTGTCCTCGATGCAGTCCCCGAGGCAAAGGGTGTCGAAGTGACGATGTTCTCCGACGTGCCGCCGGGCAGCGGCTTGGGTTCGTCGTCGGCGCTGGTCGTGAGTATGCTCAAATTGATGGGCGAGGCATACAACTTCCGCATGACGCCGCACGAGCTGGCTGAAACAGCATTTCGCATCGAACGTAAAGATCTGGGCATCCCGGGTGGCCGTCAGGATCAGTATGCTGCTGCATTCGGCGGTATGTCGGTCTACCACTTTTCGAAAAACGGCGTTATTGTCGAACCAGTGCTGAGCGACCCTGATGCGTTGCTCGAACTCGAAAGCTGCTTGCTCATCGGGTACATCGGTAGTCGCAAAATGTTGACGCATCAGTTGGTGAACGACCAGGTAGACCGCCTCAAGCATGGCAACACATTGCGTTATCACGACGAAACAAAAGCATTTGTCGACGAGTCCGTCAAATTGCTCCGCAACAAAAAAATCGCTGACTTTGGGCGTTTGCTCCACGATGCGTGGGAGGTCAAGAAAGCCTTTTCGCCATTGATTGCCCCGCCGATTGTGGATGAGGTCTACGCGAAGGCACGTCGCAACGGCGCGTGGGGCGGTAAAATCACGGGTGCGGGCGGCGGTGGCTTCATGGTGATTGCATGCCCGTTCGAAAAGCGGCTCGAGATGGAGCGCGTGCTGACCGAGGCAGGCATGGCGGTACGCAATTTCTCGTTCACCACGCAGGGCGTCCACGCCTGGAGCTACGAGAGCGAAGACGAAATCTAGCGGTACGAACGCACACCCCCCGAGTGGTCTACCACTCGGGGGGTGTTGCATTGGCGGGCGTTATTTGGTTTTGTTGTAGGTATTCATCGCTGCGGGCATACCCTTGGTGATGATGGTGGTCAGGCAGTCTGCGGCACGATTGAGCAGATCCGGCAGCTCTTCTGCTTCTTCGTCTTCGAATTTGCCGAGTACATAGCCGAAGGCCTCCCACCCTGCGGGTACCTCGCCAATACCGACACGGACACGCGGAAATTCCATTTGCCCGAGCAATTGGACCACCGAGCGCATACCGTTGTGGGTACCTGCACTGCCACGCTCGCGGATGCGTAACGCACCAAACGGCAAATCGAGATCGTCGTAGACGACGACAATGTTGGCAGGTGCGACTTTGTACCAGCTCGCCAGGCCACTCGCAGAGATGCCGCTGCGGTTCATGTAGGTCTGCGGCCACGCGCACACGACTTTGGCGCCAGCAATCGTGCCGCTAGCGAGTTTGGCCTGGGCACGTGTCCCATCAGCGCGGAGATTGTGCTTTTGGGCAAAGACGTCGAGGACCTCGAAGCCGATATTGTGGCGCGAACGTGCATACTGTGCGCCGGGATTGCCGAGGCCGATAATGAGCCACGTGTTCATAACACTCCGATTCTCTGCGATGTACGATGCCTCTGTGTCGTTAGGTGCTACGAGGCGTGATCGGAGCCGATTACTTGGGTGATGTCTTTGACGCCATCGCGACGCATCAGGGCTGCCAACCCCCACGTCAGTTGCGCTACGACGGCAGGGCCACTATAGACCATGGCGGTGTAGATCTGCACGGCACTCGCTCCTGCTTTGAGTCGTGCATAGACGTCTGCAGCGGTCGAAATGCCGCCTACCGAGATGATGGGTACCCGTCCTTCGGTAAGTGCCACGACGGTGCGCAGGGTGGCCATGCTGAGGGCATTCAGTGGCGCACCACTGAGGCCGCCGGCTTCGTTTGCGTGCGTGCTCTGCACCCCAGGCCGTGTGATGGTCGTATTGGTCGCTATAATCCCGCTGATGCCGTAATCGAGTGCGGTGGCGATGACTTGCTCGAGCTGTGCTGGCGTTTCGTCGGGAGAAATCTTGAGGAAGATGGGTTTGTGCAGTGTTGTATTGGCATCACGGATTGCACCGAGCAGTTCTTGGAGCGCAGATGTTTCGTGGAGTTGCCGCAATCCTGGTGTGTTCGGGGACGAGATGTTGAGTGCCACGTAATCTGCATGCGGTGCAAGGCGCGTGTACGCGGCGACATAGTCCGCGGTCGCCGCGTCGAGCGCCGTGTCGCGGTTTTTGCCGACGTTTATGCCAATAGGGAGCCCCGTCGGGCGATTAGCCAGGCGCTGCGCCACCACGTCCATGCCATCGCTGTTGAAGCCCATGCGGTTGATGAGCCCGTGTTCGGGTGCAAGCCGGAACATGCGGGGTTTGGGATTGCCCGCTTGGGGTCGTGGAGTGACGGTGCCGACCTCGATATGACTGAACCCGAGGCACGCCATGCCGTATGTAACGTCTGCATGCTTGTCGAATCCTGCAGCCAATCCAACGGGATGTGCCATCGTCATCCCAGCAATCGTCGTCTGCATGCCACGTGTCGCGGGTCGGTACATGTTTTTGATGATTGTAGCCATCCCTGGGACCGCAAGCGCAGCATTTAGGGTGCGTACCGTCCGCTCGTGCGCGGCCTCGGGGTCGAGTTTGAATAATGCAGACCGCAACAATGGATATAACATGGAATCCTCGCACTCAAAGCGTAATGTTCATTGTAACACTGCTCGCCGGCGTCTGAGGAAGTGGGAGTTTTGGATCAGTATGAAACTCGTTTTGACAAACCATACTCCGGCAGTGTAAGATTAGTTTGTTGTCGGGGCGTGGCTCAGCCTGGTAGAGCGCTCGGTTTGGGACCGAGAGGTCGCGAGTTCACATCTCTCCGCCCCGACCAATATACTTCCTACGTATACAAAATCTCCCACTCCTGTGAGTGGGCTTTTTTGTGTCATTTTTGCGTGAACCACTTCAACGTTATTGGGATACGGAACTACATGTACTCGTAGAGAGGCTTCACACGAGCGGTGTTGTGTCGTGAGACACGACACCTACTGCGGGTTTTGTCCGTGGTAGACAAGATTGTCTGCTGGTGGGACGCACGAACCAAACTTGACAGTTTTTTGAGACCTGATTTATACTGCTTTTTACACCGCGATAACAAAGCGGACTTGTATCGTGTAACGACGATGAATGTGATTCGTGCGGCGAACCGACTCGGTACGCCGCCTTCATATCGCCCGCAAACGGTCCATGGGATGGGGAAGCCCGATAGCGTTCGTTCAGGCATGGCAAGAGCCAGAATAAAGGAATTGATGTAATGACCCTTCTGAGTGCCGACATCGCGCTAGACGATGACGTCGAATCGAATGCTCACGAACCCGAAATCGTCGAATCTGATTTGTCTGTTGGTGCTCTTCCTGATGCGGTCCAATATTACTTGCAGGCGATTGGACGCACCGCTCTCTTGAACTCACGGCGCGAGATCGAACTCGCGCGCCGTATTGAAGTATTGCTGTTCCTCGAGAATGCAAAAAAGTCACTCATAGCGACCGAGCGTGACGAGCAAATGTACGAAGTCGCGACCACGATGCTGATGTCGTTGCTGGGCGCGTTGCCGACGATGCGTGTGGCAATGGGATTCTTGCACGAGCTTGTCGACCGCGAAGTCCAAGCCGTATGGTCTGTTTCGGTCGCCATCGAGACCTTCTATACCTTGAGTGCAGGGATGCGAGCCGAGTATTTCCGCCGGCGCGAGGCGTTTGTGCGTGCCCGTGCGGGAGATGATACGCGCCTCAACGATCCCGATCACCTGCGTGAATTGACCGATGGCTTCGACACACATGTCAAAACGGTTGCAATTGCATGGCAATTGTTGCCCTTGTCCGTGATAACGATGGTTGAACGCGACACATTGGTCGAATTGGATAATGTGTTTTCTTCGGCTATTTTGTTGCGGAGCACGTTCCGCAATGCGGAGCAGTCGGGCACCACCGCACGCGAAGAGCTGACCGAGGCGAATCTGCGGTTGGTGGTCAGTATTGCCAAAAAATACGTTGGCCGCGGTTTGTCCCTGTTGGATCTGATTCAAGAGGGCAATATTGGGCTGATGCGGGCCGTCGAGAAGTTCGACTGTTGGAAGGGGAACCGGTTCTCGACCTATGCTACGTGGTGGATCCGTCAGGCAGTCACACGTGCCATTGCAGAGCAGGGGCGCACGATACGATTGCCCGTCCACATGGGTGAGTCGTTCAGCCAGGTGAAGCGTGTGGTCGATCGGTTGTCACAGACACTTGAACGCAACCCATCGCCAGAAGAAATCGCCAAAGCACTCGAGATGCCGGTAGAACGCGTGGTGCATATCCTCGAATCAGCACGCCAGCCGATCTCACTCGAGACCCCCGTTGGCGACGATAACGAACACACCCTCGGTGAGTTCCTCGAAGACGACATCATGCAGAGCCCCGGCGAGTGGGCTGCACGTCAGATGCTCCGGCAGGATCTCGTTACTGCCCTCAATAAACTGACCGACCGTGAGCGCCGCATTATCGACATGCGCTATGGTCTTGCAGATGGGCGTAGACGCACCCTCGAAGAGGTCGGTCAAGTATTGGGGATGACCCGAGAACGCGCCCGGCAAATCGAGTCCGAGGCTCTGCGCCGTTTGCGGACCACCGATATTGGCCAGCACCTCAAAGACTATCTCGAATAGCGTGCTCTTGTCACAGGCACGTAATTGCGTTCATCACAACACACCCCACAGCAGCTGCTGTGGGGTGTGTTGTTGGAGAGTGGAGAGATTAGAGTTCGTGTCTGAGTGCTGCTCCAACGAAGCTGCGAAACAATGGGTGTGGCCGGTTGGGGCGTGAGAGTAGTTCGGGGTGGAACTGTGTACCGACAAACCACGGATGGTCTCGCAATTCGACGATTTCGACCAAGCGTTTGTCCGGCGATTGTCCGCTTATTATCATGCCGGCGTCTTCGAGTTGTTTGCGGTATTTGTTATTGAACTCGAATCGATGGCGATGGCGTTCTGAGACGACATCGGCACCATAGGCCCGGTGTGTCTGGCTACCCTCGGTGAGCACGCACGGGTACGCACCGAGACGCATCGTACCACCCTTTTCGGTGATGGTGAGCTGATCAATCATGAAGTCAATAATCGGCGTGCTGGTATGTGGATTGAACTCGGTGCTGTTGGCATCGGGATCACCGAGCACATGACGCGCAAATGCAATGGTTGCACATTGCATCCCGAGACAGAGACCAAAGTAGGGGATGCTGTTGACTCGTGCGTAGTCTGCGGCGAGTATTTTTCCTTCAATGCCACGGTCGCCGAATCCACCGGGTACGATAATGCCACTCACTCCAGTCAGCTGTTCGTCGATGGTGTCGCGATTGAGTTTTTCGGACGAAATCCAGCGCACCTCGACTTTGGTTTGGTGGTGTATGCCTGCATGTCCGAGTGCTTCGACCACACTCAAATATGCATCGTGCAGTTCGACGTATTTGCCGACGAGGGCAATTGTTATGCTTGTTTTGGGCGAATTAATTCGATCGACCAATTGATTCCAGCTCTGCAAATCAGGTGTGATGGAGCCCAGTCCAAAGCGCTTCATGATGAAGTCGCCGAGGCCGTACCCTTCGAGCATCAGTGGTACGGCATAAATGGTGCTGCAGGTTTCGAGCGGGATAACGGCTTCGCGGTCGACATCGGCGAACGATGCTATTTTGTCGCGGATTTCGTCGGTGATGTGGTGGTCGGCGCGACAGCAGATGACATCGGCGGTAATGCCGACGCGGCGGAGTTCCATGACCGAGTGTTGCGTTGGTTTGGTCTTGACTTCGCCCGTTGCGCCGATGTGGGGCAACAGCGTGACATGAATGTACAAGACATTTTCACGGCCGACGTCTTTGCGCATTTGACGGATCGCTTCGAGGTAGGGTAGGCCTTCGATGTCGCCGACGGTCCCGCCGATTTCGACGATGACGATGTCGGCGTTTGTCTGCCGAGTAACCGCAAAAATATGACTTTTGATTTCGTTGGTGATATGTGGGATGACTTGAATCGTCCCGCCGAGGTAGTCGCCACGGCGTTCTTTTTGGATGACCGAAGAGTAGATTTGGCCAGTGGTAACGTTGCTGGCACGGGTCAGATTTTCGTCGATGAATCGTTCATAGTGCCCGAGGTCTAGATCTGTTTCGGCACCGTCATCGGTGACGAAGACTTCCCCATGTTGATACGGTGACATGGTGCCGGGGTCGACATTGATATAGGGGTCGAGTTTTTGT
>QWQY01000069.1 GCA_003670675.1 Chloroflexota bacterium | reverse complement strand
GACGGATTTGCTTAAAATGGGTATGTGTATTTATCCGGCTTCGCCTTTGCTAAACAATTGGCGTGACCTTTTTCCGTGGTGGACACAGCGTGTTTGTTTTTCTGAGGCGATGTGGCGGGTGGTAAAGGAGCAAGAATGAGAAAGGGAGCACAAGTGAGCAAGAAACGGGCATTAGCCTTGTTATTTGGCTCAATGATGGTGCTGGCCAGCTGTACGAATCTTCCGGCGACGACGATGTACACGTACGGTGACCACGCAAACCGCATTTTAAATGATGTCATGATGCCGGTTTTCTGGATGGCAATTGCTGTCTTTGTCATTGTTCAAGGGGCGTTGGTTTACACGGTGATTCGATTCCGTTCAAAGAAGCCAGACGCACCAATTCCGGTACAGACCCATGGCAACACGAACGTCGAAATTGCATGGACTGTTGCTCCTGCTATTGTCGTATTGATTGTCACTGTACTCTCCTTCCGCGTCCAAGCCGCCAATTCGTACCAGCCACCCGAGGCAATCAAAATCTGCGCGGTTGCCCATCAATGGTGGTTTGAGTTTCAGTACGATGTGTCCAATGAAGAGTGCAATCCGTTCTCCGGCGCTAAATCGTCAGAAGATGCGTTGGTGACAGCCAGCGATTTGTACATCCCCGTAGGACAGTCGGTGCAAATCCAACTCGAAGCAGCAGACGTGATGCACAACTTTTGGGTGCCGAAGTTGGCCGGCAAGACATACATGATTCCCGGCAAAACAAACTACCTCGCATTCAAAGCCGAAGAGCCAGGTATTTATCGTGCGTTCTGCGCGGAATTCTGTGGTGAAGCACATGCACAAATGCGGTTCCGCGTTATTGCATTGGCACCTGAAGAATACGCAGCCTGGAAGACATCCTACAAAAATGTCCCAGCGGTGTCGACGGGTACCGTCAGTGTGCTTGGCCTGACCGGCGACGCGGCGCGTGGTGCAGCTCTCTTTGCGGAGCCCAAAAAGCAATGCATGAGTTGCCACATCATCAGCGGAACGGCTGCCAAGGGCAAAATCGGCCCGAACTTGACCCATTACGGTAACCGACTCACCATCGCTGCTGGGGTACTCCCGTACAGCACCGACAATCTTGCGTTGTGGATGCAAGACCCAGAAGCCGTCAAACAAGGCAATCTGATGGGCCGTGTCATTAAAAAAGGCACGTTGTCTGATCAGGAGGTTGCTGATTTGGTGGCATACCTCGACAGCATGAAGTTACCTGTGACGAAGCCAGCTGAGAAATAAGGAGTCCGAAATGGCCATTGCTGAGCAGCATGTAGCATCGGCGCATACGAATTCCCCCGATTATGAGGGATTTTCGTGGCGTTCGTGGCTCGCGACCGTCGATCACAAAAAAATCGGCATCATTTACATCGTTGTTGCGTTTGCTTTCTTTGTGTTGGGTGGTATCGAGGCTGTGTTGATGCGCGTCCAACTGGGCGCAGCCAACAATACCTTTTTGACCGCAGACACGTACAATCAGCTGTTCACCATGCATGCCACCACCATGATATTTTTGGTCATCATGCCCATGAATGTCGGGATTGGTAATTACATCGTGCCGCTCATGGTAGGTGCTCGCGACATGGCGTTCCCCCGCTTAAATGCACTGTCAATATGGCTGTTCATTGGTGGTGGATTGTTGCTGTATCTCAGCTTCCTTACAGGCGGCGCACCAAATGCGGGTTGGTTTGCCTATGCACCACTCACGCAGAACCAGTATTCCCCTGGTGCTGCTATGGATTACTGGGTTCTGGGACTGGGTTTGACGGGTATTGCGTCTATCGCAGGCGGGTTGAACTTTATCGTTACGGTCCTGAACATGCGTGCACCGGGCATGACACTCAATCGATTGCCATTGTTCGTCTGGATGAACTTGGTCGTCAGCTTCATTATCATCTTTGCCTTCCCGACCTTCACGGTTGCATCTATTCAACTGCTGTTTGATCGTCAATTCGGCGGCGCGGTGTTTAACCCTGCCCAGGGCGGCGATGCCTTGTTGTGGCAGCACTTGTTCTGGTTCTTCGGACATCCTGAGGTGTACATCCTCATCCTGCCAGTGATGGGTATGGTCTCCGAGATTTTGCCTACATTCTCACGCAAGCCGATTTTCGGGTATTCGTTTGTCGCATACTCGGGCGTCGCCATCGGGTTCTTGGGTTTCATTGTGTGGGCACACCACATGTTCGGTACGGGCATGGGACCAATGGCCAATGCGTTCTTCTCCGGCGCATCAATGGTCATCGCTATCCCTACCGGCGTCAAAATCTTTAACTGGATTGCGACCATGTGGAGTGGAGATTTGCGGCTCACCACCGCAATGCTCTATGCCATCGGGTTCATCTCGATGTTCATCATCGGCGGTATCTCAGGGATTACCCTGGCGTCGTCTCCCATCGACTTGCAGCAAACCGATAGCTACTACGTCGTCGCACATTTGCACTATGTGCTGTTCGGTGGGTCGATCCTCGGGTTGTTTGCCGGCGGATTCTACTGGTTCCCCAAGATTACCGGCCGTATGCTCGACGACAAACTCGGCAAGATCCAATTCTGGTTGATGATGGTTTCGTTCAACCTCACGTTCTTCCCCATGCACATTGCAGGGACCGAAGGCATGCCACGACGTATCTATACATACGAAGCGGGTATGGGCTGGGAAATCTGGAACCAAATCGAAACCGTTGGCACCTTCTTGCTCGCGCTCTCGGTGCTGATGTTCCTTTACAACGCCATCAAGAGCATTCGTTCTGGCGAACGTGCCAGCAACGATCCGTGGGATGCGTCAACGCTGGAGTGGATGATTCCTTCCCCACCACCGTCGTACAACTTCCTGCATGTCCCTACGGTTACCAGTCGCCGCCCACTGTGGGATGCCAAGTATCCCCATGCTGTAGGTGATGAACATGGCGGTCACAGCAAGCCTTCGAACGTGCGCTACGAGTACACCGACGAAAACACGCCAGGCGCCAAAGACATCCACATGCCGACTCTCACCTTCAGCCCGATGTGGCTGTCGGGTGGCTTAACCATTGCTGCGCTGGGCTTTATCTACATCAACAAGGAAATCCTGGGTCTTCCAGAAGGAATCGCAGCACTTGGGTTCATTGCTATTGGCATTGTCATGGTGTTTGTAGGCATCCGCGCCTGGATCGTTGATTCGCGCCGTGACTCGCCGTACATGAGCAGCCATCACTAAACATACAAAAGCGGTGCACACACCGTGTGCACCGCGTTCGAGGAGGATACATGAGCAGTTCTGTGAGTCACGGCACGGGCGAAGCACACCAAAAGCCACTACTCGGCAGTATGGGTGTGGATAGCCGAAAACTCGGTTTGTGGGCTTTTCTCGGTTCCGAAACACTCTTTTTCGTTACCCTGATCACCACCCATTTGATCTTCTACGCGCGCACCAAGGCAACCTTGGCAGCAGCGGGTACACTCGAGCACTTGGATCCCCGGACGCACTATCTCGGGATTGAGTTAACGACAGTGCTCGCTACGTTGCTTTTGGCGAGTTCATTGACCATGGTGTTGGCACTGGCAGCGTCCAAAGTCAAAGACTGGAAGAAGTTCCGTGTTTGGCAAATGGCGACCATCCTGCTTGGTGCTGCATTCGTGGGTGGTCAAGTGTATGAATTCATCCATCTGTACCACGAAGGCCTGAAGCTTGCACCGCAGTATGTCCTCGAAGGCGAAACGGTCAAGAGCTTGTATGGCGTCACATTCTTTACCATGACGGGCTTCCACGGTCTGCACGTGACCATCGGGATTATTTGGCTGATTGCGACCTACGTCAAAGTCGCAAAGTTCCCTGATTCGCCCGAAAACCCGATGGACATCGAACTGGCGGGTTTGTATTGGCACTTTGTTGACCTCGTCTGGGTGGCCATCTTCACCCTGATCTATTTGATTTGAGGAGGACTATCATGGCAGAGCATGTCGCCCATGATGACCATTCTGTGGCCCATGAGTCCCATAGCACCAAATTCTATTGGATGATTGGTGGGATTCTCGCTGTTGTTACTGCACTCGAAGTCGGTATCTTTTTGGTCGAGTCCAGTTTTTCGGCAACGATGTTTTTGGTGATTCTGTTAGGCTTGGCTCTGATCAAGGGAGCAGGGGTTATTGCATTCTTCATGCATTTGCGTGGCGATGCAAAAATCTTCCAGTTTGTCTTTTTGGTCCCACTCTTGTTTGCATTTTCGCTGTGTTTGGGTTTCTTGAAGTTGTTTTCGAACCATGTAGGAATTGCAGGGTAATCCCTGTGATTGCACCGTCACGGGGTACCGTGACGGTGCTTTTTTCTTTCACCGAGTGAATCATGTATGTGTGCAACGGACGAATCAAGAGGCTTACATGAATCTATATGCGTGGAATTTCGAACCGACGATTTTGATTGCATTCCTCGTTAGTACTGTTGGATATGTCTGGATCACTGGTCCGTATGCACGTTCACGGGGCGTACAGCTAGCGTCGACGCTCGAGCGAAACAGATTCTTTTTGGCGATCGTCTTTCTCTTTCTCGCCCTGGTTTCGCCCATCGATACCCTTTCTTTAGTATCGTTGTCGATGCACATGGTGCAACACCTCATCATGATTGTAGTTGTCCCACCACTCATCATTTTGAGTATCCCCGCCGAAGTGGCCAGCCTCTTTCTGGTCAATCGTACGGTATTACTCATCCTCAAAACCCTGCTCAACCCGTTGCTGGTTTTTCTGGTGTTCAATGCCATTTTTGTTGGTTGGCATCTTCCTGCGAATTACGATTTGGCAGTGCGTGACCAGCAAGTCCATGTGCTCGAACATGTGATGTTTATTTTTGGCGCGTTGATATCATGGTGGCCGGTGTTTAGCCATCAACCCGAGCTTCCACGCTCGACGCCTGGATTTCTCATGTTGTTTCTCTTTTTCATGTCACTGCCACCGACGATTATCGGTGCGTTGCTCACGTTTGCTGGTTTTGTGGTGTACCCTGCATACGAAGCAGTGTCGCGTCCATGGGGCATGAGTGCACAAGCAGACCAAGAATTAGCTGGGTTGCTGATGTGGTTGCCGGGTGGCCTCATTTACTTCGTGGTATTAACTGTGGTATTCTTTCGCTGGTTTAATCGGCCAGGCGACGATAGCATGGTATAGCAGACAAAGAGGTCTCAGATGGTTCCGTTTATTCGTGCATATCCACCAAATCGACCGACCGGGAGCGTGCACGTGTGGTACGTGTTCCGCGGTGATGACATGGTGGTCGAGGTGAACCACGGCACGCAGCCATTGGCAGGGACGCCGCATGGGCCAAACGCAATAACGACGAGCGAGCAGTTTGTGCTCGGTACACAGGGCAACCTGTCTGTGTATGCGGCAGTGGTACCTGCCGATTGTGAACTCTCGGAAGGGTTACAGACGGTCCATCTGCGTACGTTGATGAACCAGCCGGGAGTGACCCCAGATGTCATCATGGCTGCGAGCTATGCCAAACAGCTGGTTGAGTTCCGCACCCTGACGCGATTTTGTACCCGTTGTGGTGCGCCATATCGCTCAATCCCCAACAATTGGGGTTATCGCTGTGACCCCTGTGCGTTCGAGATATTCCCCCCCGTGAGCCCGGCAATCATTGTGCTGATCTATTCGGGGGATCGTGTGCTCCTCACCACCAAGGTTGGCTGGGGTGATCGATACAGTTTGGTGGCTGGGTTCACGGAGCCGGGCGAAAATTTTGAGTCATGTGTTGCCCGTGAAGTCCGCGAGGAAGTCGGCGTCGAAGTACAGAACATCCGCTATGTCGGCAGTCAATGTTGGCCGTTCCCCCATCAAGTTATGGTGGGCTTCTTGGCCGAGTACAAGAGTGGCGACATTGTGATGGATGCCGAAGAGCTTGCAGATGCACGCTGGTTTGAACGCGATGCAATGCCGCTTACACCACCCCCAACCGCAATATCTGGGCAGATTCTCGATATATGGCTCAAACGGCAAACAGAAACCGGCATGATCGTGGGATTCGATCGTATGCTTGTCTGATTGAATCCTCTCAGTCGCGTTTCAGCTTGTTCTTATGCTTTTCTTATACTGTGTATGCCCTACGGTGGTATAGTAAGAGCATTGGTGGTGCTTGCGACGGTCATCACAATGTTGGCAACAACATCCCGCCTCACGTCGCCCCCTTTTCCTCCCGGGGCAACCCGGTTTCCTCACTCGCGCGTGGGAGCTTGCTCCCACGCGCTCCTCTTTGTACATTTGCGCGCAATAATCACCAAAAATTACGTTTATGGTATAATTCCATTTGGTCATTTAGCCAAGGAGTTAACGTGCTACGAGAATTTCGTACCGGGAATGAATATCCATACAACCGCACAACACCGGTGAAGAGGGTGATTTCGCATGTTATGCGTTACCCACTCCTTCCGATAGGATTCGTTATTTTGGCAATTGTGGCCATCAGCGGGTTCACCTATACCTCCATTCAAATCCAAGAAGCATTCGACATCATCAAAGAACGCAAGCCTATCGAACAGTTGGTCGCTGTTTCGATTGCGATTTTTGTGGTGCGGACTGCGTTCGCCGTTATCGACATGATCAATACGGTCATCCGCGAATTTTTGGCGTCTCGGATGGAGCGTGATGCACGTGAAGAGTTGTACATCAGTCTGCTGAGCAAAAGTCAGACTTTTCACAACCGTCAACGTGTCGGTGATTTGATGGCAGCTGCGACCGGCGATGTGTCGCAACTCAACATGATGATTTCGCCGGGATTGAGCCGCATCATCGAGGCTACCACGCAGCTGATTACCCCCATCATTGCCATTGCTGCCGTCGATGTTCGGCTGTTACCTGTTCCGATCCTGTTTGTGGTGAGTCTGGTCTGGGGATTGCAACGCTACAATCAGCAACTCGGCCCCGTGGCAGGGATGATGCGTGGTCAATATGGTGCGGTGAGTGCTACATTGTCCGAGGCTATCCAGGGTATCGAAGTCGTGAAGGCAACCGCACGAGAAAAATTCGAAGCAGATAAATTTCGATCAGTGATTGGCCGCTATCGTGATTTGTTCATCCAAGAGGGTGAAATCAAAGCGCGCTATATCCCGTTCTTGTTTTATGGGTTATTGACTGGGTTGGGGTTTGGGCATGCGATGTGGCTCGAGAGTATCGGTGCTATAACCACCGGACAAGTCGTTGCATACATGACGTTGATTTCCCTCTTTCAATTCCCCACGTTTATCTCGTTGTTCATGTTCGCGTTGGTACAGTTCGGTCTCGCTGGTGCACAGCGTATTTTGACGATTATCAATACCGAGACCGAGATGGACGAGAACCCCAATGGCGAATCGCATGTCGTCAGTGGTGAGCTCGAGTTCAAGAATGTCGCGTTTGGGTATGGTGACTCCAACATTTTGACCGACATCAGCTTCACCGCCAAGCCGGGTGAGACCATCGCTATCGTCGGTCAGACAGGGTCGGGCAAAACCACGCTGACCCGTCTGGTGAACCGTACCTATGATTCGACCGAGGGTATGGTCACCATTGACGGGGTCGATGTGCGCTTGTGGAACCTCGATTCTCTGCGTTCGCAGATTTCGATGATCGAGCAAGACATATTTTTGTTTTCCAAAACCATCGCCGAGAACATTGCGTTCGGCGCTCGTTCGGATGTACCGCGTGAACGTATCGAATGGGCTGCCCAACAGGCACAGGCCCATGACTTCATTTCGAGCTTCCCCGAGGGATACGACACGGTGGTAGGTGAGCGTGGTGTCACGCTTTCGGGCGGTCAGCGGCAGCGCATCGCCATTGCTCGTGCCTTCTTGACGAACCCACGCATCTTGATTCTCGACGACTCGACGAGTGCTATCGACAGTGCCACCGAAGATCAGATTCAACGGGCAATGCGTGAAGTACTCAAAGGCCGGACGACGTTGCTGATTACCCACCGTTTGGCACAGATCCGCTGGGCCGACCGGATTGTCGTGCTCCGTCGTGGTCGCATCGAAGCGCAAGGTAGCCACGAAGAGTTGATGCAAAAGAGTATGTCGTACCGCCGAATTTTCGCCCGCGATGAGCATAATCAGCCGTCTGCATAGGGAGTAAACCAATGGGTTTTGTGCTCGATGGATTGGATGCTGAGGCATACGATCGTAAATATAGCGACGGCGAATTGCTCCGTCGCATTGCAACGTACTTCCGCCCGCACTTCAAGACGATGGTCTTGGTATCACTGGTGACGGCAATCGGGGCGTTGTTCCCACCGTTGGCAGCAAAGTTGATTTCGCAGGGTATTGACGATGCCGCAAATGGGGACGATGTCACCATCGTGCTCGGCTGGGCTGGATTGATTACGCTCCTCGGGGTGGTCGGCTGGTTCGTGAACTATGTCCGACAGCGGTACACCGCAGTAGCGGTCGGCGAAGTCGTCATGAAGGTCCGTGAAGATTCGATGGATGCGGTTCTTGCGCGCGACATGTCGTTTTATGACGAATATGCGTCGGGCAAAGTCGTGAGTCGCGTGTTATCGGATACGCAGGACTTCTCGTCGGTCGTTACCCTGAGCATCGAACTCCTCAGCCAAGTACTGCTCGTAATGGCCGTCACCACGTCGTTGTTTTTTGTGAATGTCACCCTGGCATGGATTACCTTGGCAATTTCGCCGCTGGTGATCATTGCGGCGCTTGCGTTCCGTCGGGCCGCACGTGCAGCCACTCAGCAGGCTCAGCGTGCTGGCTCGCTGGTCAACAGTGCTGTCTCCGAGACCGTCAGTGGTATCGGCGTTGCCAAAAGCTTCCG
>QWQY01000068.1 GCA_003670675.1 Chloroflexota bacterium | reverse complement strand
TCATGGTGCAGGGTACGCTGATCGGCGCCATCGGAGTGGGCTGCGGAATCATTTTCGGTATCATCGGCGCGCTCAACGTTGCTGCGATCATCGCCTTCATCGAAAGCGTATTTCATGTGAAATTCATGCCCCAGGACGTTTATCAGATCGCCGATCTTCCTTCTCAGTTGCAGGCCGGTGATGTCGTTCTGACGGCTGTTGTGGCGTTTGTATTGTCTGTATTGGCTACCCTTTATCCGAGTTGGCGTGCGGCCAGGGTCAATCCGGCAGAGGCGTTGCGATATGAGTGACGATGCTGTGAGTAAAACAGCGGTCATTTCCTGCCGCGGACTGCGCAAGGCCTACCGCGAAGGTCCCGATGCGGTGCCGGTGCTGATGGGCATCGATTTGGAGGTGATGCCAGGTGAGCGCATTGCGATTATTGGCGCTTCGGGTTCCGGTAAAAGCACCTTGCTGCATCTGTTGGGCGGGCTTGATGCGCCGAGCGCGGGCGAAGTCAGTATTCTGGGCGAGCGGCTTTCCGGACAGAGCGAGAAGCAGCGCGGTGACGTGCGCAACCACGCATTGGGATTTGTTTACCAGTTTCATCACCTGTTGCCGGAATTCAGTGCGCTGGAGAATGTGGCAATGCCGCTGATCATCCGGCGTGCGCCGCGGTCCGATGCACTGGATGCCGCACGGGAAATGCTTGAGGCGGTGGGTTTGGGGCGCCGGCTGACGCATACCCCGGGCGAACTATCCGGCGGTGAACGTCAGCGTGCGGCTCTGGCCCGCGCACTGGTCACCAAGCCGGCCTGCGTGCTCGCCGATGAGCCGACAGGGAATCTGGACCGGCGTACTGCCGAAACGGTATTTGATCTGATGCTGCAGTTGAACCGCGAAACCCGGACGAGTTTTGTGATCGTGACTCACGATCCGCGCATGGCCGAGCGTGCGGACCGCATCCTTGAGCTGGAAGACGGTGTGTTGAAGCCGCTTACCCGCGCCTGACTGGGTGCATCACACCGTTTTGCAGTAACTCCTGATAGAGGCTGACGTCGCCCAGTGACTGTTGCAGCAGGAAGTGTGGCGCGCCCCGCTTGATCAGCCGCGGTACGATGATGCCGAGGGCAATGACCGCGAGCCCGGTCCAGACCCAACCCACCAGCGCCAGCACCACGCCGCAGCCGAGCACCGGCATCATGAACAATGGCAGCAGCAGTCTGCCACTCAGAAAGCGTGCTGCGGCCTTCGGGTCGAAGTTGACGATGATTGTGCCATCACGATAGGCCTTGATGAATTCAGAGTGGCTGAGTGGTGGCGGGGAATCCGGATCGGCATCCATGAATATTATAAATATTTGATTTTAAACATTAATTTAGTATTCCACCGGCATCGGGTCGAGGCTGCGCCAGAGATACCAGGTCGCCACCGAGCGCCATGGGGACCATAGTTTGCCCAGCGTCGCAATACGCCGGTCGGACAGTTTGCGGCCCTTGTTGTAATGCAGTTCCATCGCACGTTGCAATCCGATGTCGGCGAGTGGAAATACATCGGGGCGTGTCAGGTAGAAAATCAGGAACATCTCGGCAGTCCAGCGGCCGATGCCTTTGACTTTGGTCAGCTCTGTGATGAGGTCTTCGTCATCCATGTCGTGCCAGCGGCTGGTGTCGATGGCGCCTTCGGCAAATCGTGTCGAGAGGTCGCGCAGGTAATTCACTTTTTGACCGGACAGTCCGCAGGCACGCAGTTGTTCAACCGACAGTCGCAGTACGTGACGGGGCTGCATGACTCCAACAGCGGCCGCAAAACGATCCCAGACACTTTGCGCGGCCTTTACTGAAATCTGCTGTCCGACAATCGAACGCGCCAGGGTCTGAAAGGCGTCGCCACGACTGGCAAGAGTCAGACCCTTGTACTGGATGATCAGTGCGCCCATTACCGGATCTGCGGCGCCGAGTTCCCGGGTGGCGCGTCGCCAGTAAGCAGGTGTTTTCGGGGATGTCATTTTTTGAAGCGAACATCTGCGCGACGCTGCCAGGCCAGTCGCACGTAAATTTTCCACGCATTGTCCACCAGCAGGTAACCCAGGGCGGCGAGTGTGATGGCCAGCAAGGGAAGTCCGACCGCGAGCGGTTTACCCATGGCGATCATCCAGTCGAACAAAGCGGGCAGCCATTGTTTCCAGGGAAGCCCTTCCGTACTGAATGTGGTGGGCATGGGGTGTTTTTCATCGCTCATGGTGACCAGCGCGCCGTACCGATAAGCCAGATAATAAAGGGGCACGATGGTCAGCGGATTGGTATAAAGCGTCATCAATGCTGCGACGGGAAGGTTGACGCGGAAAATGATCGACAGGACAACGCCAGTCAGGATTTGCAATGGGCCGGGTATCAGTCCGGAAAAAAGTCCTACGGCCACTCCACCCGCAACCGAACGCCGGTGCAGGTGCCACAGGTTGTGATGCTGCAGCCAGGGGCCGAACCAGGCGATGAAGCGGTTGCCGGTGATCGACTGGTGCGATGGCAGGTATTTTCGGAAATGCTTGCGCGGCATTGAGGTGATCGGCTGGTGAATGCGGGCATTGTAGCGGCTGCGGTCAGCGCAGTCCGCCGCAATGCGTTATGAAACGATGGTCATCCCCATCATCGCTTTTGCCGCAGGTGTCTGGCTGTTGCAGCAGCAGCCTGTCTTGCCACCCCTGAGCTGGTTGGGATGGCTGGTTCCCGGTCCGGTTTTGCTGGTGGCTTTGCGCGGTGCGGGCCGGGGGCGATGCTTGCTGCGTCGGGGCATAACGCTGGCGCTGGCTTTGTATTGCGGGTTTGCCTGGGCCGCACTATTTGCCCATGTGCGTATGGGGGACTCATTGCCGTCGGAATGGGAGGGGCGCGACATTGCGGTGTTGGGTGTCGTGGCAACGCTGCCACAGTCCTATGAGCGCAGCGTGCGCTTTGAGTTCAATGTCGAGCAGGTGCTGACGCCGCAGGCCCGAGTGCCGCCCCGCATCGTGTTGTCGTGGTGGGGTGCGGGTGGTCGAGACGGCAAAGCTGCTTTGCTGCCCGAAGTGCATCCGGGGGAGCGCTGGCAATTTACAGTGCGCTTGAAGCGCCCGCATGGCCTGGTCAATCCGCATGGTTTTGATTACGAGGCCTGGCTGCTGGAGCGCGATATTCGCGCCACCGGTTATGTGCGTCCCAAAGGCCAGCGTCTGCTCCAGAAGGGGTTGCAGACACCGTCGTATATGGTTGAACGTATGCGCGAGACCCTGCGTGGGCGAATCCAGACGGCATTGGCCGATACCCCGGCGGCCGGTGTCATCGCAGCATTGGTGATGGGTGACCAGCGCGCGATTTCACCAGAACAATGGCAGGTTTTCACCCGCACCGGTGTCAATCACCTGATGAGCATTTCAGGATTGCATGTGACGATGCTCTCAGGCCTTGCATTTGCACTGGTCAATTTCGCCTGGCGCCGCAGTGCCCGCTTAACCCTTGCATTGCCTGCCGTCAAAGCAGCGGCTGTCGCCGGACTGCTGGTTGCGATTGCATACGCTTTGCTTGCCGGATTTGCGGTGCCGGCACAACGCACAGTGTTCATGCTGGCGGTTGTTGCTGCGGCATTGTGGCTGGGGCGCGCCACCGCTGCGCGCGAAGTGCTTGCAATCGCGTTGCTGGTGGTGCTGGTGATTGATCCGTGGTCGGTGCTGGCGGCAGGCTTCTGGCTCTCATTCGGTGCGGTGGCCATCATCATGCTGGTCACAACGAACCGATTGCGGGCTGAGCACTGGCTGGTGGCCTGGGCAAGGGTGCAATGGGCGGTCACTCTGGCACTGGTGCCGGTGTTACTGGCGTTGTTCCAGCAGGTTTCGCTGATTTCGCCGCTGGCCAATGCACTGGCCATTCCGCTGGTGAGTCTGGTGATTGTGCCGTTAGCGCTCGTCGGTGTTGTTTTGCCGTTTGATGGAGTTTTGCATTTGTCTCAATGGCTGATGAGCGGCTGCGTGTTTGTCCTCGAGTGGTTGAGCGCATTGCCTGATGCGGCGTGGGAGCAACATGCGCCACCGACATGGACTGTGGTGGCGGCATTGATGGGAACAGTCTGGTTATTGTTGCCACGTGGCTTCCCGGCGCGCTGGATCGGTGTGATTGCCTTGTTGCCGATGGTGCTGGTCGTGCCTCAGCCTCCACCGGAGGGCGCGCTTCGAGTGACTGTCCTTGATGTCGGGCAGGGACTGTCTGTCGTCGCGCAAACACGCTCTCATGCGCTGCTGTTCGACACCGGCCCGGGTTTTGGGCCGACAGCCGACAGCGGTAACCGGGTCATCGTGCCGTTCTTGCGTGCATCCGGAATCCGCAGGCTGAATGCGATGATTGTCAGTCATGATGATGCCGACCATACGGGGGGCGCGCATTCGGTATTGCAAGCGGTGCCGGTGGAGGGTTTGTTGACCTCCTTGCCCGATCTTGATCCCTTGCTGTTGATCGGCCCGCCAGAGCAGCGCTGCGCATCAGGCCAGACTTGGACTTGGGATGGTGTCTTGTTCGAGGTGCTGTATCCGGACGTGGATACGCGAGTCGCCGTGAAGCTCAAGGATAATGAGCGCAGTTGCGTGCTCAAGATCACGGCGGCAGCTGGCAGTGTGCTGATTCCCGCCGACATCGAGCGGCGGGGTGAACAGACATTGCTTGCTACAGCGAAGGAGAAATTACATTCCGACGTATTGATTGCGCCACACCAGGGAAGCCGTACTTCGTCATCAGACGCGTTTGTGAAGGCGGTTGCGGCAGGCAAGGTGATTTTTCCGGTGGGATATCGAAACGTGTTCAAGCATCCGCATCCCGATGTGGTTGCCCGTTATGAGGTGCTGGGGGCTGATCTTTACCGAACCGACCGGCACGGCGCGGTTCTGCTGGAGTTTGTTTCCGGAGAAATTCGGGTCTCCCGTCAACGTGAAGTCAGAAGGCGCTATTGGCTGGATGCACCCCGGAGCGATGTTGCGGACATCGATTTCCCGACATTCTGGTGACGCAAAGTTTAACCCCGTCAATGAGTTAGCTTCTTGTTCCGGATCGACCGTCGCTTGCGTTGGGCTGCCTGCCGAATCCCGGTAAAATACGCCGATGCAACAACTACATTTTTTTATTTACGTCCGCAGGTTCGTGACTGTCCGGGCGAATTCGTGTTTCAGCCCTGTCAATGACTGAAGTTCCGACTCCCGTTGTGGCGGCCGAGGCCGTTCCGATGGCCAAAGTCTATGGCCAGCCGATGCTGGAGATGCCGCAGGATCTCTATATTCCTCCGGATGCGCTGGAAGTTTTCCTTGAGCAGTTCGAAGGGCCGCTGGATCTGTTGTTGTATCTGATCCGCAAGGAAAACATCAGCGTACTTGAGATCCCGATGGCGAAGCTGACGCTGCAGTATATCGAATAAGTAGAGCTGATGCGTTCACAGCAATTGGAACTGGCTGCGGAATATCTGCTGATGGCGGCGATGATGATCGAGATCAAGTCGCGCATGCTGTTGCCGCGGCCGAAAAATGCCGAGACCGAGGAAGATCCGCGTGCCGAACTTGTGCGCCGGCTGATGGAATACGAACAGATGAAGCTTGCCGCGCAGAACCTCAACGAGGTGCCGCAGGCCGGGCGCGATTTCACTGTGGTGCAGGTGTTGTTCGAGCGCGAAGCGGCGTTGCGCATGCCTGATGTGAACATCGAGGATCTGAAGATGGCCTGGCTGACGATCCTGCAGCGGGCTTCGATTACCCAGCATCACAAAATCACCCGCGAACAACTGTCGGTGCGCGCGCACATGACGCGCATCATGCGCATCCTTCAAGCCGAGGAATACGTCGAGTTCGATAAGTTGTTCACTCCGGAAGAGGGTGTTCCGGTGCTGGTGGTGTCGTTTCTTGCTGTTCTGGAACTGGCCAAGGAAACCCTGATCCTGATCAGCCAGGAAGAAGCTTACGCACCGATTTACGTCAAACTCAGAGGCGGCCAGATGGCCGCCGTGCAATAAGAGCGCCATGGAAGAAAACACAGTCGAAAATAATCAGGAAAGCGCCCCCGAGGTTGTACCTGAAATTGCGCCGGAAAATGCGCTTGATCTGGCTCATGTCAAATACGTGCTGGAAACCGCACTCCTGGTGACCCAGGAGCCAATGTCCCTGAACGAACTGAAAAAACTGTTTGATCAGAAGCTCGATAACGACACGCTGCGCAATGTGCTGGATGACCTGCGCGGTGACTGGGAAGGTCGCGGTGTCGAACTGGTGACGGTCGCTTCGGGTTGGCGTTTCCGCGCACGTCCGGAGTCGCAGAAGTTCCTGGATCGTCTGAGTCCTGAAAAGCCGCCCAAATACTCTCGCGCGGTGCTGGAAACGCTGGCAATCATCGCCTACAAACAACCGGTGACCCGTGGAGATATCGAAGACATTCGTGGAGTGACGGTGTCGCCAGGGATCCTGAAAGCACTGGAGGCCCGGGGCTGGATAGACGTGATTGGCCATCGCGAGGTACCCGGCCGGCCGGAGATTTTTGCGACCACTAAATCCTTCTTGGACGATCTCAATCTTCGTTCACTGGAAGAACTGCCGCCATTGTCCGAGTTGGGTAATTTGGTTGAGCAATCCCCCAACACTGAAATCAACCTTGATGCTGCTTTTGCGCCCGTTGATTCTGTCAGCATGGGGGAGGGTTTGATGGAAGGGGATGACGCCGAAGACACTGTTGATGTTCAAGCGGGCGCTGAATTGGTGGAAGCTGCAGAAGCAGTGGAAACAGATGCTGTTTCCGATCCTTCCGAGCAAGAGGTTGAAGAACCTGGGGTGCCGCCGCCTGCTCAATTACATTAAAGACACTTTTTTCTATCTCAAACCCCTGTTCTACGAACGGGGGTTTTTTATTTGTAACAGGCAGATTCTGATTGTGATTACAGCTTGGCTTATGGAGGTAATTTATAGGTGACAGTTACTTCTCACAATATGAAATTTTGGGTCACGCTGCTCTCTGGTTGCTGATTCCGCGCCTCATTTTTAGTGCTACCATGCCCACCCTTTATTTGAATTTAATCATTGTCTAAAAAATGCCGGCATGCGAACAAACGGCTCACTGATTTCGGCGCTCACAGGGGCGCTTTTTTTGTTTTTGGCGGCCACGCATGCTGCGGCGCAATGGGATGCTGATCCTTTCGGAATAAGCAAACAGGTTGCTCCGGCCCCGCATTTGCGCTGGGATTCAACGGTGGTGTTGCCGACTGTCGGGGCCGCGATTCCCTCGGGAGACTTGGCAAAAAATCTGCCATTGTCATTGCCTGAGCTGACCGAGTTTGCGTTGCGCAACAACCCGCGCACCCGTCAGTCTTGGCTGGCTGCAAGGGCCGCCGCTGCAGGTGTGGCAATCGAGCAGGCGGATCTTTTGCCGCAGATCAGTGCGGGCTACGCGGTAACCCGCAACCAGCAGGTGACTAATCAGGGCGCTGTTGTACCTTGGCAGACACGATATGGTCCTTCAGTAACACTCAGCTATATTCTTTACGATTTTGGCGTTCGTTCGTTCCAGGTCGAGAACAGTGAATATCGTCTGCTGGCCGCCAACCTTGCGCATAACCGGGCATTGCAGGATGTGGTCTTTTTGGTGGAGCAGGCGTATTACCGTTTGATCGGAAATGATGCCTTGGTCAGAGCCAATGAATTGTCTTTGCGGAATTCCGAGACCGTTCTGGAGGCCGCGCAGAAGCGTCGCGAGTCCGGACTGGCGACGGTCGCAGACGTTTATCGCACGGAGACGCTGGTCGCACAGGCTCGGCTCAACCTGACGCGTAGTCGTGGCGAACTTGAAAAGTCGCGCGGGCAACTGGCTTCTGTGGTGGGTTTGCCGGTGAACCAATCCATTGGAGTGCGTCCCCTGGAAGCCCCGCCGCAGATTGGTGAAGTGGCATCTTCAATTGGAGACTTGCTGGCTCGCGCAAAGGCAACGCGACCTGATCTGGTCGCAGCGGAGGCGCAGTTGCGGGCCGCGCAGGCTAGCGCCAAGGCGGTAGCCCGTTCCGGTCTGCCGACGATTGAGGTCAACGGTGGGGGCGGTCACAACCTGTTTGGCGACAATCGACCTTCAGTCAGTAATTACAGTGTGGGACTGACAGTCCGAATTCCTATTTTCACCGGTTTTCGTGATACCTACAGTGCACGTCAGGCGCAGGTTCAGGCTGAAGTTGCTGAGGCGAACAGGGATGTGTTGGTCAAGCAGGCCGAAGTCGAGGTCTGGCAGGGCTATTACGATCTCACTACGGTTGCCAGCAGCATTTCCAGCACCGAGGCCCAGGTGCGTTCTGCAGAACAAACCGCACAAGCGACGCTGGCCCGCTATCAAAGCGGATTCGGAACGATACTTGACCTGATTACCGCGCAGCAGGATGAGTCAAATGCGCGGGTGCAACGCATTCAGTCCTATCTGGATTGGTTTACTACGCTGGCAAGACTGCAAGTCGCGGTCGGCGCGAGCGATTTACTCAAGGCGGCGGGCGGAGCGAAATGAAACGACTGATCATGGTGCTGGTGTTTGCCGCGGTTAGCGCGGCGATAGCAGGTGGCTACTGGTATTGGCAGCAGTCCCAACAGGCTCCAGCAAAAGGTAAAAGTGCCGACAAAGCCAAGTCCAAGGGCGGAAAAGGGGGGCGTGGCGGTCCGCTGACGGTAAAGGCTGCGCGCGCTATCAGCAAGCCGATGCCGGTTTTGATTGAGGCGGTCGGCACTGTGGAAGCTGAGCAGAGTGTGCAGGTGCGAGCGCAAATCAGTGGCGTGCTGCAAAGCGTTGCTTTTCGTGAGGGCGACCGGGTCAAGGCGGGGCAGTTGCTGTTTCAGATTGATCCGCGGACATTCCAGGCGCAATACAACCAGGCGCTGGCTGCGCTGGCTCGCGACAAGGCGCAACTTGAAAACGCACGTGCGCAGCAACAGCGCATGGAGCCTTTGCTCAAACGAGAGTTCATTACTCGCCAGGAATATGACGTGGCAGTCACCTCTGCCAAATCCCTTGAGGCGACAGTGCAGGCAGGGCAAGCCAAT
>QWQY01000067.1 GCA_003670675.1 Chloroflexota bacterium | reverse complement strand
GTCACAATGCCGACTACCAACAACAACACCAACGCCCATAATTTGCCCGTGGCACCAATATCGGCAATGCCCAATACGCCAAAGGTAATACTCAAAATATAGAAAAAAACTGCGATTTGTTTGGGTGCAAATCCTGCATCGGTCAGGCGTTGATGCAGGTGATCGCGCCCGCTCTGGGTGGGCGAACGCCCCGCCATCATACGCGACACAATCAACCAGGCCACATCCAAAATCCACACACCGAGCACCAACAACACGGTCGCCAGTTTGGCCCCGCCCATGATGGCACTGACGCCCAGCACAAACCCGAGGAACTCGGCCCCCGCGTCGCCCATAAACACCTTGGCCGGTGGGAAGTTGTACCACAAGAACCCCGCCGCCGCCCCGGCCAACGCCAATGGCACCACCGCTACCGTGTACTGTGCAGGCGTCAACAACAGGGCATGGATCCCCAACATCAACCCGGCAATCCCCGACACACCCGCCGCCAAGCCATCGACGCCATCGATCCAGTTGACGGTGTTGGCCATCAACCCCAACCAAAACACCGTGACCAGAATGGCCAGCCAGGCTGATACTGCGTAGAAGTCGACGTACTCACCAAACGGCATATTGAAGCCCAAAAAGACAATACCATTTGCTTGTGTCAGCTGCCCGGTTGCGTCGGCATACAGGGCCTGCTCCCACAGAAAAGGCCCCACGGCGACGACGCCGGCGAGCACATTCACCGCGAATTTGGGCATCCAATGCAACTCGACGACGTCGTCGATCCACATCACCACAAACGTCATCGTGGCACCAATGGCCAGCAAGCCCAAGCGGAGCGTGTCGCGCTCGGTACGTTGCAATTCGGGCACATACCAGCCTGCGACCCACGACGCGAGCAGCGCAACCACAAACGCCACATACATGGCAATCCCACCAATCGTGGGCATGGCACCGCTATGCGTCCGCCGGCCGCCGGGTTGGACCACCCAGCCGCGCTGGATGCAGAGCCGTATGACCAACGGGGTCGCTACCAATGCACACACACCTGCGATCACGGCGATGGCCGCTGCGATGACTCCTGCCATGCGTCCTCCTGTCAGCGTGTGCCGAATTGGCGATCGCCCGCGTCGCCCAAACCAGGGATGATATACCCGATATCGTTGAGTCGCTCGTCTACCGCCGCCAAGTGCAACGGTACATCCGGGTGCTCGCGCTGCATCAGTGCGACCCCTTCGGGCGCCGCAATCAACCCGACAAATTTGATGTGCCGCACACCCCAGCGCTTCAGCACCGATACAGCCGCAGACGCCGAGCCGCCCGTCGCCAACATCGGATCAAGCACCAAACAGACATCCACCGACGGGTCGGCGGGCAACTTGTTGTAATAGCTCACCGGTTGGAGCGTCTCGTGGTCACGGTACAACCCCAAATGCCAAATCTGCGCAGTGGGGATCATGTCGAGGATAGGGTCGACCATCCCCAGTCCCGCCCGCAGGATGGGGATCAAGCCAATCCGCGCTGCCAACGTCTGCCCATGGTACGCAGCCATCGGCGTCTGCACCGTCACAGGGCTCGTCGGCAAATCAGCCGTCGCCTCGTACATCAAAAACTGCGTAATCTCACCCACCAGCTCGCGGAATATCTTGGGTTTTGTTTTTTCGTCGCGCAGAATCGCTACTTTGGTCTGCACCAACGGATGCACCGACACATGGACGTTTGTCATGGCACTGCCCTTCTCATCATTGTTCTATTATACCGACTGCACGCCCACTCAGAATGCCAAACCCGTGCGTGCTACAATCCACTCATATGCGCAATACGTAGAATGTAGGGTAGGGATGAGACTCGGTATCCAAGAAATCCTGATCATCTTGATGGTTATCGGCTTCACCGTTGGCTTCGCGTATCGCGCCGGCATCGTGCGTGGCCGCGGTCGTCGCTCTAAGGAGAAATAAATGTCCTTCGCTGAACTTTCCAAAGAACAATTCATCAATCTGGCAACCACCAAAAAATCCGGTGCCGCGGTCGCGACGCCGGTCTGGTTCGCCCTCGACGGCGACGTGATGTACGTCATGACCGGCAAAGCAGCCGGCAAGGTCAAGCGCATCCGCAACAACCCTGCGGTCACCCTCGGGCCCTGCGACCGTGCCGGTAACCTGCTTGGACCCACCCAAACCGCTACCGCACGTCTACTGGACGAGTCCGATTATTCCCGAGCAAACGCCCTCCTCAACGCCAAATACGGCTTCATGAAAACCATCTTTGACCTGATGGCACGCTTCAACGGTGGCCTCCAAAACCGCGCCTTCATCGAGATCCGCCCCAGCGCATGATTGTCACCTTCACGCCCAATCCCGCCCTCGATCGCACCCTGATTGTCCCGGGCTTCCGCCACGGCGACGTCACCCGGGTGCGCGAGCGCCACGACGCTGCAGGCGGCAAGGGTCTCAACGTGACCCGTGCATTGCACACCCTCCACGCCCCTTGCATGGCCCTCGCTCCCTTGGGAGGACCCACCGGCACAACGGTTGCACACCTCGCCGCAGCCGAGGGCTTGGCGTTGCAGGCAATCCCAATCGGGGGCGAAACCCGTACGTGCTTATCAATTACCGACCCCGCGGCACCCGACCAATTGGTCATCAACGAGCCCGGGCCGACCATCAGCACCGCCGAGTGGCACACCATACAGACTGCGGTCCAACACGCCTGTAACACCGCCGAGTGGCTGACCATCTCGGGCAGTCTGCCGCCGGGCGTGAGCCCCGCCGATCTCCGAATGATCATCGATGCGGTCCCGCAGCAGTGTGCCGTGGCGGTCGACACCAGCGGCGCACCCCTCAGCGCCTGCCTCGACGCCCCAATCGCCCTGCTCAAAATCAACCGTGACGAGCTCGCCCAGGCCCTCGCGACCACACTCACCACCGAGGCGACGGTCGTCGCCGCGGCCCGCAGTATCATCGCTCGCGGTCCACGTGCCGTGGTCGTCACCCTCGGTGCAGACGGCGCACTTGCCGTCAGCGCGACCGGTGCCTGGCACATCAGTGCACCCACCATCGTCGCAGTCAGTCCCGTCGGCAGCGGCGATTGCACCCTGGCCGGTTTGGTCGATGCGCTGGCGCGGGGCGCGACCCTCCCCGCAGCCGTTGCAGCCGGCGTCGGCTGCGGCAGTGCCAATGCCCTCGCGCCGCGCGCAGGGGTGTTTGTGCAGGCCGATGCCCTACGCTTCGGCACCGCTGCGACCATCCGCATCATCAACGCCTAGCCCGTACCTTTTTGGCCCCGTCGGACGGTAGTACTGGTGTACACGCACACACCGTCGTCCGAAAGGGGCACATCATGGGTCTGTCGCTCTCGTTCCCACTCCAAATCCGCGAAACACCGTTTGTCCAACATCCCCGCACCCGCCTGGCCATGCACGGGCCGACCGCACTCAGCGACGCCGAGCTGGTCACGTTGCTGTATGGCGACGGCGGTGACTACGACGCTACCCTGCGCAACGCCCAAAACGCCCTCGGTGCAGCCGGTGGCTTGCTCGGATTGCAGCGCCTGAGCGTCGAAGAGCTCCAACAACTCCCCGGCATCGGGAGCGTCCGCTCGATCCGCATCAAAGCGGCCCTCGAACTCTGCCGGCGCCTAATTTTGGCCGGGTTCGAAGACCGCTTCCAGATTCGCGCGCCTGCCGACGCCGCCCAGCTGATGCTCATCGAGATGAGCCACCTCGACCAAGAACACCTCCGGGTGATCTGCCTCGACACCAAAAACCGCGTCCAAAAGATCCAAACACTCTATGTGGGCTCACTCAATTCGTCGTTGCTCCGCGTCGGCGAGGTCTACAAAGAGGCCATCCGGCTCAACAGCGCCGCAATCATCCTGGTACACAACCATCCATCCGGTGACCCGACCCCCTCGGCCGACGACATCCAAGTCACCCGCGACGTCTACGCCGCCGGCAAACTGCTCGACATCGATTTGCTCGACCATCTCATCATCGGCCAAGGGCAGTGGATCAGCATGCGCGAACGCGGCCTCGGCTTCGGTGCCTAATCAGCTCCGCAACGCCCGTTGGATGTCGCGCCAACCTATCAGGTGGATGCCCTGCGCTTCCACTGCAACACGGAGTGCCGGGTCGGTCATCACCGCATAGTCGCGTACCCGAGCACGCCAATCGGGTGCGATGGCGCGCAACTCGGGGCTATCGGCGGCGGGGTGGCAAATGACGTACGTCAACCCGGCCGGCAGCGTCGCAAACAATGCCTGCACATCGGCGACATTCTGCGCCGGATTGCCCAAGTCGAGCCAACGTAGGTGATCGCACAGCGGCAATCCTGCTGCCTCCAAGGCCGCCAGTTGACTGACCTGGTAGACAGCCGTCGCCGCGTCGAATCCCCCCGCCTCGAGTCGCGCCGCATCCAATCGCGCCACAAATGCCGGCGTCTGCACGCGCTGGCTGAGCGCAAGGTACGGCGCAAATGTCGCCGCTCCGAACATCGTCCCCATGTGCGAGTCGATGTGTGTCGGCTGCATCCCATAGCGGAGCGCACGGGCATACTGGGCCTCGATTTCGACCGTGGCATCTGCCGTCGACACCGCCGCAAAGACCGTTGCCATCGTCCGGTGCAGGTACCCTTCGTCGTCGTGCAACGTGCGCCCACCGGTCAGCGACCCCCAGCGATAGGCAGACCATTCGCAGGTCAGGGTCAGATGTACGCCCAAATCGGCTGCCGGGTGCGCGCTGGCCCACTGTGCCGCGGCGGGGAACCAGGCACACGGCGCCATCAACGAGCCCGACGTCAACACTCCGCCGTCGAACAACGTCTCCAAAATCCCCGTCGACGATTGACACATCCCGATATCGTCGGCATGCACAATTGCCACCCGGTCGTGCGGCCCGTAGCCTAGCTTCTGGAGCAGTGGATTCATCACAACCATCCTCTCGTCACGGCGCCAAGCGCTCACGCACCCACCCGGTCGCCGTCAACCGATAGCGCAAGCGGTCATGCAACCGACTCGGCCGACCCTGCCAAAACTCGACCGCATCGGGCACCACTCGGTAGCCGCCCCAAAACGGCGGGCGGCTCGGCGCTGCCCCCGCATATGTGCCCTGCACCGCGGCCAATGCACCTTCGAGCGCGCTCCGATCGGCAATCACCTGACTCTGCGGCGACGCCCACGCGCCCAGACGACTTCCCACCGGGCGACTCTGGTAGTAAGTGTCTGCCTCGGCAGCGGCGACTTTGTCGACCCGCCCGTCGATGCGGATCTGGCGCTCCAACTCGGGCCAATAAAAAATCAACGCCGCATACGGATGCCCTGCCAAGGCGCGCCCCTTGCGGCTCTCGTAGTTGGTATAGAAAACAAATCCACGCGCATCATACCCCTTGAGCAAGACAATCCGCGCCGACGGCCGACCGTCGGGGTCGACCGTGGCCACCGTCATCGCATTGGGCTCGTGTACATTGCCCGCCACCGCTTGGTCGAACCAGGCCGTGAACTGTGCAAACGGCTCGGCCGCAGCTTCGCCCTCCAACAGCCCATGCTGCGTGTAGTCCTTGCGCATATCGGCTACATTCATTCGCGCACCTCCTGCATGTCGGCTAGCAACCCCAGCCGGATGGTCGCCTCGAGCACCAACGGCTGCTGGTCTGCCGCCGCCCGGAGCATGTCACGCAGCTGCGTGATAGCCGCCGTCGTCCAAAAGACATCACTATTGCGGGTCGCCAACATCCCTTCGATCAACGCAATCAGCTCGGTACCCACCACGCGCACCCGCACATCGGCACGACGGCCGGTCCCGTACATCAGTTGATACAACGGCTCGCTCAACGCCGACACCTGCGGTTCGGTCGGCAACGCATGCCCGCCATCGATGGCGCCGTACAGCACACTATAGGCCAAGGCCTGGCCGTCACTCAACCCCAACAACTGCCGTGTCGCCGCATCCCACTGCAGCGGAATCATCCGCTGCTCGGGCCGGATCTGCCCCAACCCCGCCCCATACGCCAGCACCTGCGCCTGTTCGGCAGCGCTCGGCAATCCCCAGGCCATGCTCGGCAATCCCGTGCGCAACGGCAACAGCGCAGTCAGACAATCGAGCACGTCGGTCGCCGCCAATGCCTGCGCCTCGGCTCGCACAAATGCCCCGTACAACGCCGCCCGCGACAGCTGTTTGCGCACCATGCGCAACCGGTTGCGGTGATAGTAATAGTAGAACGCCCCGCTGTACTTGCCCGTCGACGACGATTCGCGGTGCAGCAGGTGCGCCGTCGCCACCACCACACAGCGCTGGCCACGGGCACGTACCCGCAGACACAGATCCAGATCTTCGAAATACGCCGGAAAAAAGCCTTCGTCGAACCCGCCCAGTGCATCCCAATCGGCCCGCCGCAACGCAATCCCGGCACCCGTCACATAGGCCACATCATCCAGCGACCCGGCAACACCGTCGGCGTGCCCGGTCCGGTAGGTCACAGCATCGACCGTCCCCGCCGTGTGCGTCACCTGCCCATCGGCATCACGGATCACACTGCCGACCACGCCGATGCCCGCGTCGCCATCCAACCGCTCCACCAAAGCCTGTAACCAGCCCGCGGTGACTTCGGTATCGGGGTTGAGCGTCGCCACAATCCGGCCGGTACCCGCCGCGACCCCTTGATTGACGGCCGCCGCAAATCCACGATTCTGCGTGTTTTCGAGGAGCCGCGCCGCAGGGAACTGCGCCCGCACCTGCGCCACACTGTCGTCCCGCGATGCATTGTCGACGATGATCAGCTCATAACCGCCCACCACCTCCACCGCTGCCAGACTCGCCGCACAACCCGCCAGCGCGCCGCTACTGTTATACGTGACAATCACCAATGTGACCGTTGCCATGTCGTCCTCCTCCGTTTGGTCCATCATACCGGTTTTGGCGGCATCAGGCTCAGCGTAGTATTTCTGCATATACGAAAATTGTTTCTTCTTCTTCCCAACCTTTTCAATACACATTACATTGTCAGATATCCTACGGATATTGAGTAGTCTGTTGCTGCGCTCCATACGTCACCGCTGCCACCGACCACCGTCGTCCCCAGGGCCACGCGCGCAGGTCTGCCCGCAGTTCACCGGCACTCCCAGCTCATCCACGGCGCCCCGTGCGGCGGTCAACGCCCAACAATCGTCATTTGTTTTTTCTTCGTCGCAGAGAGACAAATCATTGGTATCATGTCAGAGATACGCATGATTTTTTGCTTGCAATGACACATGCGGTGGGGGAGGCATTATGCAGGCGGGCCGGGGTCCGGCCCCACGCGGTGTGTTGCACGGCAGATCGCCCCAAAAACAGCTTGACAATATGTAGTACGTCGGTATAATGAAACATAAGTTCTATCGAACATATATTCGCATGGCATCATGGCACCAAAGGACGACTGCGTGCAACCACAACCATCCTTATCGAATCGCCAACGCGAAATCCTGGGCTACATCGAACAATTCGTCGATCAGCACAACTATCCACCGGCTATCCGCCAGATCCAAGAGGACCTGGGGATTTCGTCGACGTCGGTCGTTGTCTACAACCTCAACATCCTCGAGCAGCGCGGCATGTTGCGTCGCGAGGGCAAAGTCTCACGGGGGATTTCGATCTCCAAGATCGAGGCTGCCTTCGAGGCCAACGCCAACCAAGTGCCCTTCTTGGGCACCATCACCGCCGGTTCACCCCTGCCCGATCCCGAGGATCTGAGCAGCGGCACCACCGAGTTCATTGACGTGCCGCCCGAGGTCGTTCCCGGCAACAAGTTGGCCAACGTCTATGCCCTCAAAGTGCGTGGCTATTCGATGGTCGACGCCCTGATTGCCGACGGCGACATTGTTCTGCTCCGCTACCAAGAGACAGCCCAACAAGGCGACATGGTGGCCGTGCGGATTATCTCGGACAACTCGGTGACCCTCAAGCGCTTCTACAAAGAGGGCGACAAAGTGCGCTTGCAACCCGCCAATGTCACCATGGATCCGATCTACGTCGCTGCCAACAACGTCCGTATCCAGGGCCGCGTGGTCGGCGTGATGCGCAGCATGTAGTCCGACCCAACACACCACCCCCCGCCGCGGTTTCTCGTGGCGGGGGGTGGTTTTTCGTGTGCCTACAGTACCGGTCGGAACTTGTAGGCGTACAAGAGCAGCCCATCGGGTCCCGTGTCGGCCATGAGCCGCGTCACCATTTCGACCTGCATACCCATCGTCACCTCGCCACTCGCCACATCGGTCAGTTGCGCGGTGATGCGTGGTCCCTCGACCAACGCAATAATCGCCACGATATAGGGCGATTCGGCTTCGTGGCCGGTGCTCGGCGCGTGCACGACAGCGTAGGTTAGGACGCTACCGCGTCCCGACAAGCAGAACGGTTCTACGTCTGCGCCGTGTTCTGCGGGGAACGCCACGGCACCCGTGGTGCGGTGGCGGCTCCCTTCGAGCCGATAGCGGGCGTTGCGTTGGCGCCAATGTCGAGCCAGTTCCATCTATTCCTCACTCCCGTGTCTCTGTCGTTATGCGTCTCGTACCAGAATATGCGTCGCCACCGTGCTACCGATACCCGACATGCACTGTGCCAGCCCGACCCGCGCATCGGCGACCTGCGTCGGAGCGTTGCCCTGCAACTGCTGCGTCAGTTCGACAATCTGGAGCACGCCCAGTGCCCCCAGCAGATTGCCGCGGGCTTTGCAGCCACCGGCGAGTGCCACCGGCACGCTCCCATCAGGGCGGATAGCACCGCTGCTTCCCAGCAAATGGCCCGTACCGGATGCCGCATAGCCCATCGCCTCAAACGCGAGGATGGCGGCGATAGCGTGCGGGTCCGTCACCTCAAACACATCCACATCCGAACGCTCGACCCCAGCCTGCGCCATGGCCCGCTCGAACGACCAACGCACGGCATCGAGCTGGAGCAGATCAGCCCGGGCATGCAATGCCACCGTGTCGCTGGCAACCGCCGACCCGGCGATGCGGATGACGGCACCCACCGGTGGCGTGGCACTGATGAGCACCGCAGCTGCCCCGTCGGCCTCGGTCGAACAGTCGAGCAATCCCAG
>QWQY01000066.1 GCA_003670675.1 Chloroflexota bacterium | reverse complement strand
CATGCAGACAGCTGTGCTGCAATCACCCGATGTCCCCACAGTTCGGACAGATCCACCATTTATTGATGTCCAAAATGCATCGTTTTCCTATATGAAGGATACGCCGCTCGAAACAATAGGAATTCGAAATGTCTCGTGTTCCATCCATCGTGGACAGATTGTTGCAGTGTTGGGAGGGACGCAAGCAGGCAAAAGTACCCTTATCGAATGTCTCAATGGGCTCCGCACACTCCACAGCGGGCGGATTTTCGTTGATGGTACTGACATCCACTCCAAAGGGTATGACATCGGCGCTTTGCGTGACCGGATTGGTGTTGTTTTTCAACAGCCCGAAACGCAATTGTTTGAAGAGACCGTCGGCAAAGATGTGTCGTTTTCTCCCCGTCGCAAGAAACTCCCCGCTGAAACGTCGAAGGCGCTCGTCGAGCGCTCGTTGCATGCCGTCGGCCTTGACTATCAGACGTTTCGTTTACGGTATGTCTACGCACTCAGTGGAGGCCAAAAACGACGCGTCGCAATAGCCGGGATTTTGGCAGGCGAGCCAGAAATGTTGATTCTTGATGAGCCGGTGGCAGGGCTTGACCCCCGTGGTCGATCTGAGCTGGCACTGTTGGTCAAAAGACTCGCCCAAGAATCACACTTGACCGTCTTGATTGTCGGCAACACTATTGATGAGCTGGCAGAACTCGCAGATTATGCAATCGTAATGCACGAGGGCGGTGTGCTCCTAGAAGGTACCATCAGCGAATTATTGAATCAGGCAGAGCTTTTGCATGATGTGGGGCTCGAACTCAGTGAAGCTGCGGAAATTGCACGCGTTCTCAAGCAGCAGATTCCTTCTTTTCCCACCACCATATTACATCTCGAAGAACTGTGCGATACAATCGGCCGTTTTTGTACGCAGCCAAAGGAGTAATTGATGTCACTCGAATTTTCGCGCACCGTCACATTCGGGCAGTACATCAATGTCAACTCGGTTGTGCATCGTCTGGATGCACGCATCAAAATGCTCTCTGTTGCGTGCGTGATGTTCTGTACGTTCATGACGCGTGGCTTTGTCAGCATTCTCCCGATCCTCGCTATTGCCGTTCTGATTCAAGTAACCTCCAAAATCCCGGTCGGCTATACATTGCGCGGCTACCGATTGCTGTTGCGCACGATGTTGTTTATTATCCCTTTTCAAATTCTTTTTTATCGTGCTCCTGCCGGGGTACAAGTAGACCCGTACTGGCAATGGTGGGTATTGTCAATCTCACCGCAAGGAATCAGCGCTGGATTATACACACTCACACGCGTCATATTGCTGTATCACACCATCAATATGTTGATGTTCACCACGACAATGATTGACCTTTCCGATGGTGCAGAGATTCTGTTCGAGCCGTTGAAAAAACTACGTGTCCCGGTGAACGAACTCGTCATGACAATGACCGTGGCGCTGAAATTTGTCCCGCTGCTGATCACCGAACTCGAACGTCTGATTCGAGCGCAGACTGCGCGTGGTGTGCGATTCGACACGGGCGGGGTTATCGAACGGACGAAAAAAATCGTACCGGTGCTGATTCCCTTGTTTGTGAATGCGCTGAATCGTGCAGAAGTGCTCATTGTGGCTATGAACGCGCGCTGTTATCATGGAGGAGAGGGTCGTACGAAACTACGCACCATGCACATCGCCTCAACAGACGTGTTTGCGCTGTCGATTATTCTGCTCTTTGCTGTGAGCGCAGCCTATATTGGTCGAACATTTGGAGTCTAACCATATGACAGCAGGAGATTCCGCACTGCACCATCTCGACTCCGCTGGGATGCGTGATTTTTTGGCACGCTTTGTCCAAATACCCAGTGTGTATTTGCCCGATACAGCCGGCGCAAACGAGTCTGCAGCGGCAGCATTTGTTGTCGATGTCTTGACCGAATGGGGACTGAATCCGACCGTTTGGGAGGTCCAACCGGGTCGCCCCAATATCGTCGCGGAGTTGCATGGCAGCTTCGGCGCTGGTGCTCTCCTTTTGATGGAAGGGCATACCGACGTCGTCACGCCGGGCAATCTGGCCAACTGGACCTACCCACCCTTCGGCGCGACTGTCGTCGGCGATCGCATGTACGGCCGCGGCACTGCCGATATGAAGAGCGGCGTGGCAGCCATGTTGTACGCGGTGCGCGCCCTCCAACTGGCCGGCAGTCCCTTTGCCGGCACGATTCGGCTGCTCATCCCGGTCGACGAAGAAGGCCTGATGATTGGTATCAAAGACATCGTCGCCCGCGGTTATGCAGATGGCGCTGCCGGTGCAATTATCTGTGAACCCGAGGAGCACGAGGTGTGCACTGCTCAAAAAGGTGCCCTGCGACTCAAACTACACTCGGTTGGCCGGGTCGCTCATGGTGCTATGCCCGATGAAGGAGTCAATGCACTGACCCCGTTGATCCGCCTCCTCAACCCAATTATCGATCTCCAGGCAGAACTGCGGTCGACGCACGGCGATCATCCGCTGTTGGGAAAGATATACATCAGCCCGACGGTCCTGCGCGCACCCATCGGTGGTGATGCCAGTCAGGTCAATGTATTGCCCGATAGCGCCGATGTCTACCTCGATATCCGCACCATCCCTGGGGTGAATCACCAGCGCATCGTTGCTACAATCCAAGGGTATATCGATGTCCTCTGCCAAAAGCACCCCAGCTACCAGGTAGCGCTGACCATCATCGACGACCGCCCCTCCACCGAGATACCCACGTCGCACCCACTCGTCCAAGCCTTGCGGGCAGCACACCTGAAAGTTTATGGCGACGTGCCGCCCTACGGCGGAGTGCCGGGATCCACCGATGGGACGATTATTACCCGCGATAGTGGCGTCCCTGTGGTCGTCTATGGCCCAGGACACAAGCGCATTCCACATCAGCCTGACGAATTTGTCCACCTGTCCGAAGTAGATAATGCCGCTAGGGTGTATATTCATGCTGCACTGCAATTTCTTTCAACCCCTGTATAGAGAGGTTCGATTATGACAAAAGTCACCATCCCATTCATCCAAAGCCTCAAAGGCAAACGAACCTTCGCTATGCTGACCGCCTACGACGCACCGTTTGCACGGCTCGTTGACGAATCAGGTGTCGAGATGATTTTGGTCGGCGATTCACTGGGCATGGTCATGCTGGGGTATAGCGGCACCTCGCCGGTCACCATGGACGAAATGGTGATGCATGCCCGATCGGTCGGACGCACCGCCAAACGCTGCCTAATCGTTGGCGACATGCCCTTCCTGTCCTATCAAGCAGACCACGCCGAAGCCATCCGTAATGCCGGTCGCCTCGTCAAAGAAGCCGGCGTGGACTGTGTCAAACTCGAAGGTACCGCCAAACAAGCGCCGGTTGCCAAAGCCATCGTCGACGCCGGCATCGCCGTTATCGGACACATCGGATTGACACCCCAGACCGCAGCATCACTTGGCGGCATCAATGTGATCGGCGGCCAGAGCTACGAACACGCCAAACGTATCGTTGACGATGCACTCGCGATGCAGGCTGCCGGTTGCTGGTGTGTCTTGATGGAGGCAGTGCCTGCCGATCTGGCCGCCTACATCACCAGCATCTTGACCGTGCCCACCATTGGCATCGGCGGCGGACGTGGCTGTGACGGTCAGGTCCTCGTCACGCACGAGATGTTCGGCATGTTCGCCGGTTTTGGATTACCGTTCGGCAAAATCTATGCCGACGCCGGTGCGTTCATCAAAAAAGGGATGCAACAGTACCATCAGGATGTACAGAATGGTTCATTCCCTGGCGCCGAAAACAGCTTCCCCATCGATGCTGCTATGATTGCCCGCCTCAAAAAAGAACAGAAAGCCTAGGTCTCGCATGCGCATCGCCATCATCGGCGCCGGTGCCATGGGCTCGTTGGTCGCGTCATACTTGGCACCGACCAACGAGGTCTGGATGCTCGACAGCTGGCGTGACCACATCGACGCGATTACCAACAATGGTCTCATGCGGACCATCGATGACACCACCGTCGTCACCACGCCACACGCCACCACTGACGTTGCGAGCATTCCCACCTGCGATGTTGCCATCGTCCTGGTCAAATACCATCAGACTGCTTGGGCGGGTCAACAGGCACGCCACGTCATTAGCCATAGCGGTGTCTGCGTGACCCTCCAGAACGGCGTCGGCAATGGTGACATCTTGGCAACGGTGATTCCTCCCGAGCGCGTGTGTGTCGGAGTAACCTCGTTGGGGGCGACCCTGGTCGGTCCCGGATTGGTACGCCATGCGGGCATGGGCGCAACGGTTTTTGCCAATGCCCAAAACACTGCTACGATGAACGCCGTAGCAGCTGCATTTCAGACCAGCGGGCTCCCTGCCAGTACGCAACGCGACGTCGCATCGATTGTCTGGGGCAAACTCATCGTAAATGTCGGTATCAATGCGCTGACGGGCATTTTGCGCGTCCCCAATGGTGTACTCACGCGCAATCTCGACGCGCTGCAGATCCTCACCGAGGCAGTCACCGAAGCAGTGACAGTTGCACATGCCGAAGGCATCACTCTGCCATACCACGACCCACTCGCACATGTGTTGCAGGTCGCTACTGCAACAGCAGCAAACCGCTCTTCGACCCTCTCAGATGTCCTGCGCGGCAGCCCGAGCGAGATTCCCACCATCAATGGGGCGATTGTGCGAGCGGCAGCACGTCATGGAATCCCCGTACCCGTCAACACGCTGCTCTGCTCCCTGATGGCCAGCATCGATGCAACCCACCACGAACAAATTCACCCATAACACGCCACCAAAACGAAAGACACTTCCATGAGCCGCACCACGCGCACGCCGGTACACTCCTACGACAGCGCACACCTGCGCAACATCGCCATGCCCATCGGCGGCATCGGCACAGGCACCATCTCGCTCGGCGGACGTGGTGATTTGCGTGATTGGGAGGTGGGCAATCGACCCGCCAAAGGCTTCCGCCCCGACACGGCCTTCATGGCCGTGCGCATCCAAGCCCCGGGCGCCGATCCCATCGTCAAAGCGCTCGAGGGACCGCTCGAGCTGTCTGACTATCAAGGTGCATTCGGCGCGACGGTCGCGCATCACGGCCTGCCGCGCTTTCGCACTGCCAGCTTCGACACGAGCTACCCGTTTGGAACCGTGCATCTGAGTGACCCCACCGTACCGGTGACGGTGATGCTCGAGGCCTTTAACCCGCTGACCCCACCCAACGCTGACGACAGCGGCATCCCCATCGCCATTTTGACCTATACGTTCACCAATACGAGTGCCGATGCGCTCCAGCTCGACTTCGTTGCCGCGCTGCAAAACTTCATCGGGAGCTCGCCGGCTAATGGGGCGTATGGGTCGGCGATTTTCAACGATTTCTTTGCCCAGAGCGAGGCAGACAAAACCGCCCAGCGCAACACCATCGCCGAGCGCACTGCCCCACATCTACACGGGCTCGCCTATGCACCCGCACCTGCCTTGGCCGGGAGCGAATTCGAAGGCACGCTGGCGCTGGCATTGCTCGATGCATCCGACGTGACGACGCGGACGGGTTGGGCGGACTATACCTGGGGCGATTCGTTGCTGGATTTTTGGGATGACTTCCGTGCCGACGGGCGCCTCGAGCCGCGCCAATCGGCCGCACTCAAACCCATCGGCTCGATTGCCCAGCACCAGACGTTGGCACCACAGGGCACGGCAACAGTCACCCTGCTGCTCAGCTGGCACTTCCCGCAGCGGATGGCGTGGCGCTCTGAAGAATACGGCGCGATGCACTTCGGCGAATACACCGACACCGTGGTAGGCAACTACTACACGACCCAATACGCCGACGCCTGGGACGTCCTGACCAAAACAGCCCCACGGCTGGCTGATTTGACCGAGCGTACCCACGAATTCGTCGATGCGCTCACCAGCGCCACCCTGCCCGCAGCGTTGATCGAGGCGGCGTTATTCAATCTGAGTACGCTCCGCAGTCAGACGACCTTCCGCACAGCCGATGGTCGGTTCTATGGTTGGGAGGGCAACGACAATACGCGTGGATCGTGTTTCGGATCGTGTACGCATGTGTGGAACTACGAGCAGGCGACACCGTTTTTGTTTGGCCCACTCGCCAAAATCATGCGCGAGAACGAGTTTTTGCACGCAACGCGTGACGACGGCTTCATGAGCTTCCGCATTGGTTTGCCGCTCGCCAACGCCCAAGCCTGGCCCACCGCAGCAGCCGACGGGCAGATGGGGACGATTGTCAAACTGTTCCGCGAGTGGCGCCTGAGCGGCGACACCGGCTGGCTGGCGCGCCTCTATCCCAAGGCCAAAGCGGCGTTGTCGTTTGCCTGGATCCCCAACGGCTGGGACGGCGACCGTGACGGCGTGATGGAGGGGTGCCAGCACAACACCATGGACGTCGAATATTTCGGCCCCAATCCGCAGATGCAGTTCTGGTACCTGGCCGCCCTACGCGCCGCAGAAGAAATGGCCCGGGCTGTTGATGACAAAGACTTCGCCCGCGAATGCTGGCGCCTCTACAAGGCCGGCCGCGACTGGACCCAAGACAATCTGTTCAACGGCGCGTATTACCGCCACGAAATCCGGCCGCCAGGCGACGCCGCCAACATCGCCCCCGGCATCCGCCATATGGTGATGGGCGCCTCTGACCTCAGCAACCCCGAGCTCCAGCTCGGCGACGGCTGCCTGGTCGACCAGCTCGTCGGTCAGTACCTGGCATCCATCAGTGGGATTGGCAATCTGACCGAAGCCAAACAACTCAAAACGACGCTCCAGAGCATCTACACGCACAACCGCAAAGTGGGCTTCGAAGACCACTTCAACCACATGCGGAGCTTTGTGCTGGGTGACGAGACCGCCCTACTGATGGCGTCGTACCCGCGCGGCAACCGGCCGCAACGACCGTTCCCCTACTTCAACGAGGTCATGACCGGCTTCGAATACGCCGCCGCCGGGAGCATGATCTATGCCGGCTTGCGCACCGAGGCAGTGCAGGTGGTCAGCGATATCCGTGCGCGCTACGACGGCGCCCGCCGCAACCCCTTTGACGAGGCCGAGTGTGGACACCACTACTCGCGGGCGATGGCCAGCTTTGGCTTACTGATGGCCTGGTCGGGGCAGATGTACAACGCGACGAACGGCGAGCTCATGTTTGACCCGCTGGCCCCCAACAGCAGCGTCTTTTGGGCGACGGGGCATGCCTGGGGCACGCTCGACTACCGGCGCAATGAGTACGTGTTGACCATTTATGCGGGCGAACTGCAGTTGTCGCGGTTGGTGATTGGTGACGACGAAATCTGTGCCTACGGCGTTATCCAAACCATGGGGCGGAGCGCCCATGCGTACCAGGTACGCTGATGACATCGCGCCGCCGCGTCATTCTCGGAGCCGGACTCCTGTCGCTCGCTGCACTCGCCGTGGCGCTGTATCGCCGCCTTGTTCCCAGTACACCGGTGCAGTCCACCACCGTCGCCCCAGACCATCCCGACCTGCGGTACATGGGGCGCTGGGACAGGACGAATCCCACCCTGCCCAGCGTCGGTTGGCAGGGTGCGCAGATTGCGTTTGTTTTTGCAGGCACATCGGTCACCGCGCGCCTGCGCACCACGGCAAGCATCGATTATCTGCTGGTCATCGTCGATGGGGTGGTCCAACCCGAGCGCATCCGTGTCAGTGCCGATGACGCGCCCATCATCATCGCAGCGGGCTTGGCAAACGGCCGGCATCGCATCCAAATGATCAAAGAAACCGCCCAGGGCGGAGATATGCAGTTCGCCGGATTGACCATTGCGGGGACGATCGTCGCAGAAGACGCGCCCGCACCGCGCCGGCACATCGTTTATTTTGGCGATTCGAACCTGGCCGGTGAGTCGTTACTCCACGAAGAAAACAATGGCGACATCACCTCCATGGGTTGCCACCATACGTATGCCGGCATCACGGCACGCATGTGCGATGCCAGCTCCGAAAACGTCTCGTATGGTGGAGCCACCATCGGCTCGATCCACAGCATCTATCGGCAGATCAGCCGGCAGAATCCCGCAGCGTGGGATGCCCAGCGCACAGCAGCCGACGTCGTCGTCATCGACCTTGGATCAAACGACGTCGATAAAGGCGAAAAAGCCATCCGCGCGGCGTATCATGCCTTTTTGGACGACATCCGCACAACCTACCCGCAGGCACACATCGTGCTCTACAACTCATACGGCTGGTCGTTTGCCGAGCCTGCCAATTACAGCGCAGCAGTCGTCGCCGAGCGCAACGATGCACAGATGAGCGCGGCACGGTTCCCCTGGTTCTTCGAACAATGGCACGGCTGCGAATACGATCACGCGGGGATGGCGATGATACTTGCGCAGCATCTGGCGAAAACGCTCGGCTGGGACATTCAATCCGCCGACGTCATGAATGGGTACGGCCAAAACGGGAATGTCGCCAACGGCAGCTTTGCCGAGTCTGCCCCATTCGGTGGTTTTGGGTGGCGCTATGGGCTCAAAACAGGGGTGACGCGTATCACCGCCGAAGCAGGCTTCGACGGGAATCATTTTGTGCGTCTCGCTGCCGGTGCGCGTATCCACCAGCCCAATCCCGCTCGCAATGGGGCGACCATCACCGTGACGGTGGCGGCGCGCAGTCCGGATGGCGGGAATCTCGTGTCGACCATTGACTTCCGCAACCAAGAAATGTACAGCGCACCCTTGTCCACAGAATCACAGACCCATGCATTATCCACAGAATGGCAGACGTTCAGCATGACGGTGCAAGCGCCGGTCCAGACACCCACGCCGGTGTTCCACACGCGGTTGACGTTCGGAGCACACGGCGGGACGGTCGATGTTGATGCGGTGCAGATGAAGACGGGGTAAGGGATATCATCTGCTATCCACGGTATGTATGTCAGCGTAGCCGGCGTTTCGCTGAGCAGAAATTGCCCAGCGCCTGCGGCGTCATGCAATAAATCCCCCCTCCCCCGTCATTCCATGCCAGTTGGCACAGCCGGCGTGGAATCTTTTCCCTCATCTCCCCCGTCATTCCATGCCGGTTGGCACAGCTGGCGTGGAATCTTCTCCATCCCCCTTCCCCCGTCATTCCATGCCAGTTGGCACAGCTGGCGT
>QWQY01000065.1 GCA_003670675.1 Chloroflexota bacterium | reverse complement strand
GCTGGGTCGATGTAGTCAAAGTTGAAGAAGTACATGGAGCCGGTACCCGAACCCGAGTCCCAGAACATGGTGTTCAACTTGCTCTTCTCGGCGCCGTCTTTGAAGTCCTTGATGTCGCCAAGGGTCTGGGTGTGGAAGTGTGCATGATCGACCTGACCGTTCAGGTATGCCAACTTCTCGGTTTCCTTGTCCTTGACGTAGGCAACTTCAACGGTGTCGATGTATGGCAACTGATGCCCTTCAGCATCGACACACCAGTAGTACGGATTGCGCTCCCAGACGGTGCGAACACCATCTTCGAAGACGGTCATGTACCAACCCGACATGCGTGGGCAGTCTGGATTGTTGAAACCAATCTTCTTGGAGTGCTCTTCCCAGTCCTTGAACTTGTCTGGGTTCTTGATTGGGCTGAACTGCTCCATGTAATGGCGTGGTGCATGCCAGCGTGGTCCGATACCTGCATTGGTCCACATTGCAATGCGGTCTGCAGACAACGGTGCGGGTGCATCAAAGACCATCTCCATGGTGTAGTCGTCGACTTTGTTGATGGTGACCAACGTGCCCTTGCCCGAACGTGCTTCGTCGGGTGGACCTTCGACTGGCTTGAGCCCTTCGGGGAAGCCGGCTTCTTTACCGTTACCGCCGACCATTTCTTCCCACCAGTACATGATGTCGTTCACCGTCCATGGCTGACCATCTGACCACTTCAAGCCCTCGCGGAACTTGAACGTCCACTTGGTGGCATCAGCACTTGTTTCCCAGCTTTCCGCCAAGCCAGGTCCAATTGCCAAGCCGTCCTTGAGGTAGCGCAGGATGGAATGACCATACATGGATTCGTGCTGGAAGCCAGCAATACCCCATGTGTTGGCATAGGCTTTGCGCATCTTGCCGCCGTATTGACCAGTGGTCAACCATGCGTGGGGTGGGGTGTATGGGTTCTTGGGGAGACGCTCGTCAACGTTCGGCAGTTTGCCGGCAGTCACGAGCTCGGCGAGTTTGGGGGACTCTTTGTACTTGGTCGTTACCGCGGGTACCGCAGTAGCCGCCGGGGCTTCTTCTGCAGGAGCCTCAGGCGCAACCGTTGGTTCTGCGGTAGCAGCGCCACCACAGGCGACGATTGCAGCGCTCGCAGCGCCCATCGCAGAGTACCGCAAGAATTTGCGGCGATGCAGCTTTGCACTCATGGATTTTCCTCCTTGGCATGCCTTGGCAAGCGCCAATTAACATGCACGCGAATCTGGAATTTTCGCTCGAAGCCGGCTCCTCGTGCGGATTGAGGAACAATACGCGTTGCGTATCTGACAGCTTGGTGATGATTCTATTACCGCAGATATCGTTTGTCAAATGGTACGCGATTATTTTCTTGTGTATTCGAAATGTATCGACCACCCTTCCGTCCACACATACAATGACTCATGCACTCGTTGCATGTGTCCAACGTCGTAATGTGCACAGAATGCGCGTTTTTGTGCACATTCATACACATCTCAGCACCAAAATGTGCACATGGGGCAATTATGATGAAATCGTGAGTGCGTTGCGCAACACTGATTCGGGCGGGAACTCAGAGATTGTTTGGGCATACCCTGCGTGACGGATAATGCCGTTTGCATCAATCACAAACGTCGCCGGCATCTGCATGACATCCCCGTGTGAAGAACCTATTCCATGGCCGTCGCGCAAAGCCGTCACCCCATCCCGGAGCACACTCCAGTGTGTGAACGCTTGCAACGGGGCCCGGCCTACAGCATAGGCACGATAAATCGACTGATCGATGTCTGCCAGGCAGGTGAGTGCACTGCCGTAGCGGGCACCGGCTTCCGCGGCTTCGGTCGGGGTACCGGTACCGATTGCAATCCCGACAATCGGGAACGGGCTTGATTCAACCAGTCTTGCTACACGAGCAAGTGTCTGTCGACAAAACGGTCAGCCAAAATGGCGCAACAATGTCAGAATTGCTGGGCGATGTGCCTGCAAACCGTGTAATGTATGTGTCGCGCCGGTCTGATCGCATACCTCCCATGTAGGGGCCGAATCCCCAGGGGCGAGTCGGAACTTCTCCATCGTGACAACTCCTTCAAATCTCACTATCAAGAACAGGTGCAACCAAAATGTCGTGCGTTGCCACCTAGATGAGCTTTACCGGTTCAAATGCCCAATACGCTACTTCATCATGATACAATGAGCGCATACTGTTTTTGTGCAGAGGAGCACCTATATGACAGACAATCGCCGCAGTCGAATGATCACCGAAGGCGTTCAACGCACTCCCAATCGCTCCATGTTGCGAGCGGTAGGGTTCACCGATGCAGACTTCAGCAAGCCCATTGTCGGTATTGCCAACGGATATAGCAACCTCACCCCATGCAACATCATCCTGGATGACTTGTCCAAGGCGGCGTTTGACGCCATCAAAGTGGCGGGTGGCATGCCGATGTTGTTCGGGGTCGCCACCATTTCAGACGGCATTTCGATGGGCACCGAGGGGATGAAGTATTCGCTCGTGTCACGCGAGGTTATCGCTGATTCGATCGAAACCGTCATCAATGGTCAAGGCATGGACGGTGTCGTAACCGTGGGCGGATGTGACAAGAACATGCCGGGTGCCATGATTGCCATGGCCCGACTCGACGCTCCTTCTATCTTTGTATACGGTGGCACCATCAAGCCGGGCCATCTCGATGGCGAAGATTTGACCATTGTGAGTGCCTTCGAAGCCGTTGGTCAATACTCCGCTGGCAAAATCGACGCAGCACGGTTACTCCAGGTCGAGAAAAATGCCTGCCCAGGACCTGGCTCGTGCGGCGGCATGTACACCGCCAACACGATGTCGTCGGCAATCGAGGCAATGGGGCTCAGCCTGCTCGGGTCTTCGACCATGGCTGCCGTAGACCAAGAAAAGCGCGACAGCGCCTATGCATCGGGCACTGTCCTTGTCAACGCCATTCGCAAGCAGATCATGCCGAAGCAGTTGTTCACCCGCAAAGCGTTCGAAAACGCCATAGCGGTGATTATGGCAACCGGCGGGTCGACCAACTCTGTCTTGCATTTGCTGGCGATTGCACACGCAGCCAACGTGCCACTGAACATCGACGACTTCGAACGCATTCGTGCAAAGGTGCCGGTCATTTGTGACCTCAAACCGTCTGGTTTGTTTGTGGCTACCGATCTCCACAAGGCAGGCGGTACCCCCCAAATCATGAAAATTCTGCTCCACCGCGGTCTGCTCCACGGCGATGCAATGACCATCACCGGTCAAACCATTGCCGAGTCGCTCAAGGATGTCCCCAGCGAGCCGTCAACAGATCAACGTGTTATTCGGCAGTGGTCCGAGCCCGTCTACGAAGAAGGACACTTGGCTATTCTCAAGGGCAATTTGTCCGAAGAGGGCTGTGTGGCCAAGATTTCGGGTGTCAAAATGCCGGTCATCACCGGTCCGGCGCGGGTCTTCGAATCCGAAGAAGCTTGCCTCGAGTCCATCCTCAGCGGGGGTATCAACAAAGGCGATGTCGTGGTTATTCGCTACGAAGGTCCCAAAGGCGGCCCAGGCATGCGTGAGATGCTGGCACCCACTGCAGCCATCATCGGTGCAGGGTTGGGCGATTCGGTCGCATTGATTACCGACGGTCGCTTCTCGGGCGGCACCTACGGCATGTGTGTCGGTCACATCGCACCCGAAGCAGCAATCGGCGGCACCATCGGTGTCGTCCAAGAAGGTGATTCGATTACCATCGATGCCTACAAGCGCTTGATTCAACTCAACATCAGCGACGCTGAGCTCGCTGCCCGCAAAGCAGCCTGGAAGCCGCTTCCGATGCGGTATCGCCGTGGTGTGTTGGCAAAATACGCAAAATTGGTGTCGAGCGCCAGCCTCGGCGCCGTCACCGACCTCGACCTCTAGGCACCGACCCCGTCCCACATGCGTTGCACGCGCCACGCATGTGGGATTCAGTTTCTCACTACCACCGTAGATACCATCTCAAAACAAAAATCTTCCCCATGAGGCCCACATGAGCCAACCCGCATATATTGCAGCCGCTAATCTGGTGAGAATTTTTCGCAGCGACGAAGTCGAAACCTTTGCACTGCAAGGGCTCGATCTGAGCGTCGAACACGGCGAAATGGTTGCACTCGTCGGCCCATCCGGCGCTGGTAAATCGACGTTTTTGAATCTGTTGTCTGCACTCGACCGCCCAGATGCCGGCACCTTAGTGGTCGGCGGCCTCGATATTGTTGCAGCAAACGATCGCCAGCGCGCCGAATATCGACGCAGCAGCGTGGGGTTCCTCTGGCAACAAACCACACGCAACCTCATCCCCGGGTTGACCGCCCGCGAAAATGTGGCACTCCCCGCCTTGTTGGCAGGGATTGCCCCCGCTGAGGCATATGCAAGTGCCGATGAACTCCTTGCAGCGGTCGAAATGTCCGATCACCGGCACCGCGATCCCCTGCGGATGTCGGGCGGGCAGCAACAACGCATTGCCATCGCCACGGCGTTGGGGTGCAAACCACCGTTACTGCTCGCCGACGAACCAACCGGCGAGGTCGATTGGGCAAGCGCTGAACGAATTTTGGCACTCCTGCAGCGACTGCGACGCGATTATGCGCTCACCATTGTCCTCGTGACCCATGACGTCCGTGTCGCCGAAGCTGCTGACCGGACCATCGCTATCCGTGACGGTCGCACCAGTAGCGAACGTGGCGCTGATGACATCGAAACAGTCGTTGTCGATGCCGCAGGTCGTCTGCAACTGCCCGGCGAATTGCGGCAACGGGTCGGCCTCGGGTCACGCGCAACGGTCAGCGCAGTCGATGGGGCAATACTGGTCAAACCATGGTCTCCGGGGAGCACAGGTGAGGGTAGCCATGATTGACGTCCAACACGTCCGCAAAGTATTTCAGACCCCCGACGGTGAGGTTGTCGCACTCAATGACATTAGCCTGACGATACCGACCGGCGCCATGGTCGCGTTGATGGGTCCGAGCGGTAGCGGCAAAACCACCCTGCTCAATATCATCGGTGCGATGGATGCCCCTACCAGCGGTACCGTCACACTCGACGCGGTACGCGTTGACACCATGCACGCCGACGAACGAGCACTGTTCCGTAAACGCATTGGATTTGTGTTCCAACGATTTGCGTTGATTGCGACAGCATCTGCATATGAAAATATGGAGTTTGCGCTCCGCATTGCCGGCATTGATCGCACACAATGGCATACGCGCATCCTCCATGCACTCGACATTTTGGATATGAACGATCATGCCCATCATCGTCCCGCAGAGTTATCCGGCGGACAACAGCAGCGGATCGCGGTGGCCCGGGCGATTTGCATCGAACCATCCATTTTGATCGTCGACGAACCGACCGCCAATCTCGATTCGCAACGGGGAGCAGCAGTCCTGAGCCTCTTTCGGAACTATGCGGCAAACGGCACCACGATTGTTATGTCTACACACGATCCAACATCCGAGAAATACGCCACGTCCATTTGTCGGTTACGTGCCGGAGCGATCGAAGCATACGCCGCGGCCCCGTCTGTGCAACGTTAACTCGCACCGACCAGATGCACACGTGATTTCTGTTCCGTACGGTACCCGGCATACGCAATTGCAAGAATCAACGCCGCCCATGCATAATTTGCGGGGTGGTACCAAGGGCTTGATGCTTGGACAAATAACCCCATCCATTGTGCAATGGGACCATACCATATCGAATACTCGGTCAATGATTGCATTTTTGAAGATTCTCGTTGGTACGATACGGTCTGTGCCGTAATCAGGTAGAGGAACCAGAGCTGCACCGCAATGCTGAGTCGCAACGCAATCGCCCAGCCAGCTTTGATTTTCGGCGCGACAAGCGAGACGCCATATAGCGCTGGGATGAGGAAAACTACCGCCGTTGTCGAAGCAAATCGACCACTATAACTGAAACCGCCGTAGCTGTTCCAATGCAGGCCATTGATGAGCAACGGCACTCCACCAGTGACGAGCACAAACAAAAACAGTCGCCGTGAGACATTGTAGAGCCGGGCTAACCCATACACCCCAAACAGCAACAACGGATGTTGTGCAAACAACCCTTGATTTTGATCGAGGAGCAGTCCGATCACGTACCGGAGCTTTTCCGCCGACAACACGACCGAATGATGGGTCATCGGTCCCAACACATTGCCCCACGCACGCAGGTGATAGGCCAGCAGGAGCACCGTACTGACGCTGAATACCGTCCCAATAACAATGGGGATCTTGCCCATCGACTTCCAACCACGGCTGCGCAATTCAAAGAGCACAAAAATCAGAACGCACACTTGAATCGGCAGATACTTTGCATGAAGCCAGGGCAGCAGAATCAACGCCAGCATCGCAACGAGCAGGGTGGCACGGCTGCGCGAAATTCCACTCAACCAATACCCAATCCACAGCAATGCAACACCAGCAATCAGGTCAGGGTACAATGTGCCACTCACGCCAAGGTATGGTACCGCACAGACGAACCCAAGCGTCACCAACAACGTCGCCCTGGTGGAATGGAACAGCTGTGATGTCCAGCGGAAGACGACCAATACAAGCGTACACGAGAGGAGAATGAGTGTCAGTCGTGCGAGCAACACTCCACCGAGGGCTTGTGGCGCGGCGATAATCAGTGGTATACCGATTGCATGCATGCTGTAACCATTTTTGAGCGTATCAGCAGAAGGGACGCTCTGGGCAGTCCCGCGCTCGGCGAGAGATTGGGCAATCGCGACATAGCGCGGTTCATCTCCAAATCGCGCATCAGCATCGAGGGGCTCGCACGCAACATTGAGGTGATGGCACAGGTCAGAACCCTGATCTGCCAGCACCCGACCGAACGCCAACGCAGCACAACAGCCAAAAATCAGCACCCCCACCCATCGCGCTGACCGCTTCTGCTGTCGCATATCGGACCGTTGTGGTGGCATGAGAATGAGCAATACACCAAAGACAATCGTCCCAATCAGCAACGGATCCCAATACACCACACATCCCGCGCTGTACACCAAGACAAACCGCAGTGTCATCCACCATGTTGAAACAGACGCACCCAGCAACATCCCTACCAACAGACAGCCAACAAAAAGCATGAGCGAACGACGTTCCGCCGGTAGGTCCCACGATGGTACAGGCGTCGTAGAGCCAAAATATCGTGTCGCACGCACCTGGAGCTCGGCGAGTGCGATGCTGTGTGGTTGCCCATTTATTTCAGCTGGGGCTGGGGTATAAAAAGAAAAGGAGTGAAATAGACTATCGTTCCACGGGGAAAGTCTCCCGAGGAGTTGATACTGACGAAACAATCCGGCTTGCAGTCGTATGGGGGGCTGGTTTTGTTCGTCGATTGTTACGGTGAGGGTCGTTGGCGAAAAACTCGCCGCATGCATGCGCAGGACGAACCATTCTGCATAGAACCCAGGGAGATGAACTGGGATACGCGGGGCAGCAGCACCCCAGCGATACCCAAGTCCGACTTCGTTTTCTTCGGGACCATACCACCCTGCCAATTGTGCTTGCGGCATCGTGGCGACTGGCACTATGGTACGGGATTGCTGCAACGCGGCACTGCGCAAGACTGAGAACGGCACCACGCCGACAATCACCAACAATACGACACTGATACACAGTGTCATCGTAGTTGTCTCAATCGTGCGGCGCACAGACCGCGAAGAAAACACATGCATATACGGTGCTCTTACGCAATGGAAGGCAATCGCTCCACACGGAGGCGATACTGCGCTGTTATATCTTGCGCAACACAAAAATCACTGCTGCAGCACGCAACAGGATGGAGCCGATGAACAGCACCGAGTAATGATTGACCATATACCCAACAACCATGAACTCGGAGCCACGCAGGTACTGGGCAATCACTCCCCCTGCAAGTCCCGAGAGCACCACCCCTACCCCAGTCACCGCGCCATAGGTAGCCAGGTAGGCACCACGCGCCTGTGCGGGAGATTGGGCCATCGACATGTTGGCGAGCCCTTGGTTGATGCCCGGCCAAAACAACCCAGCACCCAGCGACGTCCCAAACAACGGCCATAAGTTATCAGGTGTTGAGAGAATCCACCCAATCGGCAATGGAATAACACAGACGGCACTGACCAACATCACGATGCGATCACCATAGCGATCCTGCATCCGGCCGACCAGCGGGAAGACGACCATCGAGGCAACGCTGGTCACGATCCCCATGTATGCAAGGTCAGCAAACGACATCTTTAATGATTCGATGCCGTATGCATTGAAAAAAGGTCCAGCCACTCCCACCACAAATGCCCAGATTGTCCCTGACACAATCAATGACCGGTACCGTTCATCTGCCAATGGCGAAAGGAACATTTCGCGCAAAGGAACACGGGGCCGACGCTCCATCGGCGGTTCGGCTTGGAGCCGGAGTAACACAATGCCGACAACCGCAAAGACGAGACCGAATCCAAGGGTCACCGCATATGCAGTGCCTTCGCTGGCGGTACGCTTGAAGTAGTCAAGTGCGTACCCCGACCCGAGCCCGGCTACCATCGACGCAAAACTCGCCACCGTGTTGCGTATGCCAAAGTACCTGCCTCGGCGCTCGGGCGGAACGAGGTCGGTCATCCAGCTTGACCACGTGTTGACGGCAATCCCAAACAACGCAGCTGCGATGACTTGCAACACCACAAAAATAGTCAGGCTCACCGTGCTCGACAGTTGCCAGAGGGGCAGGAGCGCAATCGGAATCCATACGAATCTGCTGAGCGCCTCGCTCCAAACAGATAACAAGCGTCGATTGCCGGTTTTTTCTTCGAGGTATGCACCGACCAGTTGCATCAACTGTGTGATGAACGGGAGCGCACCCAATACCCCCAAAACGAAGGGACCTGCCCCGAGAAAGAGGGCAAGTCCCGTCACCAAGCCATTGGCGATAATACTCATGAAAATGCTTGCAAAAGCACCTTCATAGATCGAAAGTTGGAGAGCACCCTCACGGGCAGCAGGAGTCAGTGGGGTAGGTTGCATAGTGGTCCATGATACGGTGCGATTTATCTGCAGAGTACCATAAATCAGACCAGCCCCGTCGGCCTATGTACGGTCTGCGGTTTTGGCGAGTTTGACGAACAGCTCT
>QWQY01000064.1 GCA_003670675.1 Chloroflexota bacterium | reverse complement strand
GCTGTGCGTGGGACCGCACTCGCACTCGCGGGTGCAGGCTTGGATCGATGCCTCGCACCAATTCAGACGTTGCTTGCCTATGCGGTCGCCATGTTTGTCACGTCGCTCTTTTTGTTTGCCACGGTCTGGGAGGATTGACCACGTCCACTGCCCTGCATCAGCACCGTACAAGGAATGTAGAATCTTTGTATATCTGCATTGCAATGCGCTTTTCTCACGATTTGCTCATCTCACAGTGATGCCGTATGATGCGCCCAATAACCAAAAAAAGGGGGGTGTCGCATGGCTGAGCGACTCGCACTGATAGCCAAATATACGCTGGGACTCGCGATGGCGGGGATTATTTACGCCATGTTTTTGGTTGTCCCGCAGTATGTTGGCCTCGGTGAAGCAGGGCGTATTATCATCGTGCATGTACCCACTGCATGGGTAACCTCGGCTGCATTTGCGCTATCGGCGATTTACAGCATCGTCTATCTCCGGACGCGATCCCCGTTGCATGACGCCTCTGCGGTGTCTGCTGCAGAAGTCGGTATGTTGTTTTGTATCTTCGCCACCGTCACGGGGGCGATTTTTGCGGAGGTCGTCTGGGGCACCTTTTGGAACTGGGACCCACGCGAGACGACCATTCTGGTTCTGTTACTCATCTACGCGGCGTACTTCGCACTCCGGTCATCGATAGACGACGGAGCACGACGACGTCGCCTTTCGGCGGTCTACAATATTTTTGCCTGTGTCACCATGCCGTTTCTGCTCTTTGTAGCACCACGTGTGGCAGATAGCACCTTGCATCCGAACTGTGCGTTTTTGCAAGGAAGCAAATGCGAAGGGGTATCGCTCGACCTTAACGGCGCCAAAATAAGTCAACTCGGTGATGTCGTGGTCGAACTCAAAGCGGTCGAACGCGTCGGCGAATTGACTCGTGCAGTGGTCGAGGTACGGATGCCGGGGTTGACCGAATACGCAGACCTCGCCCCGACGATGGACAGTGAAGGCAAAGCTGCCGACCGACCGGAATTCCCCGGTCAATCATTTCGTATGGTACTTATTGAGGCAGATCCCCAAGCCGGGACTGCACGCGTAAATATGCAGGCACCCGGGACGGGCTTGTTGAGTAATCAACGGACGTTGTGGGTGTTCCTTGCGAGCAATGTGACGTTTGGGCTGTTGGCATTGTGGATTTTTCGCATCCGAGCAACGATTTTGCAGGTCTCGGCTCGGTTGCAAACAACGGAGGCACTCTAGATGCAAGTAGTACTTGATGCTGGTGTGGCAATCTACATCGCAATGTCGGTGGCATTGGTCGTGTGGTTGGGGGTATTCATCTATTTGCTCCGTATCGACGCCCAGGCAAAAGAGCTCAAACGACTCGTCCTCGCTGCCCATCAAGAATCAACACCTGCTACCCCACGGGCAACAGTCGAACACCGTACCCCACACGCACAATAGGAGCACTCCATGTCGACGACTACCCTCCAGCCTACGAGTCGTGGCGGTTTGAAGCCACTCCATTACATCGGTATCGCTATTGTGTTGCTTTCGATTATCCTTGGGTATTATGGCCTCAGCGCTTCGATGCGCCCATATACGACACAAATCAGCGAGGCGGCAACAAGTACCCAGGGTGTGCAGCTCGCAGGCTTTTTGGGAAGCACCGGCGAATACGACGAGGCTGGGAAGTTTACCTTCTTGCTCCAAGATTCGACCGGCAAGAAAATCAAAGTCATTTCGAGCGAGCCCAAGCCTTCGAACTTCGAACAAGCAGTCAGCATTGTGGCCATTGGTCATTATGACGTCAAGAGCGGTGATTTCATCGCAGAAAGTCTGCTCGTCAAATGTCCGTCGAAGTATCAAGAACAGATGAGCACGCAAACCAAGGTCCAAAACTAGAATTGTGAGCCTCCGATGACGGTCTATTTCTTCGGTACATTGTTGATTGTCGCAACGATTGCGATGGCGGCAATGGCGTCGATCAGTTATCTGCTCGTGCCGTTGGGTCGCCCTGCTGCCATGTCGTACGGTCGTTGGGGGACCCGATTGTCCATGGTCGGGGTGCTCGCAGTGGTCGTCATGTTGAACTATTTGTTCGTGGCGCAACGCTATGACGTCGAGTATGTCTACAACTACAGTTCGAGTGAACTCGAACCGTACTTCCGCGTTGCCGCTGTATGGGCAGGTCAACCCGGATCGTTCGTCATCTGGGCACTGTGGGGCATCATCGGAGCACAGTTCCTGATCCGGCGGACGCGCCACAACGAGCCATACGTGCTCAGCGTGGTGATGATGATTCAGACCGCGTTGTTGATCTTCATGTTGATACGCAATCCGTTCATTTTGCATATCACGGCAGATGGCCTGCCGCCTGCCGATGGCAAAGGTCTCAACCCGACACTCCACAACATGTGGATGTTGATTCACCCACCCATTTTGTTTGTAGGGTTCGCATTGATGGCAATTCCCTACGGGTACGCCATCGCTGGGCTGTGGCGCCGTGACTATGACGGCTGGGTCAAGTACGCACTGCCGTGGGCGACTGCCTCATGGTCTACATTGGGCCTTGCGTTGTTGTTGGGCGGCTATTGGGCCTACGAGACCCTTGGTTGGGGCGGGTACTGGGCATGGGATCCGGTCGAGAACTCGGCACTCGTCCCGTGGCTCACGGTGGCTGCCCTCATCCATGGCATGTTGGTGCAACGTGCAAATGGTTCCATGCGGCGCATCAATGTCATCATGGCAGTGGCGACGTATTCGCTGGTCTTTTATTCAACGTTTTTGACGCGTAGCGGGGTATTGTCGTCGTTCTCGGTCCATTCCTTCGTCGAAGAAGGTCTGAAGTGGATCATGACGACCTTCTTGTTGATCATCATCGTCCTCGGTACGAGCGTGATTATCTGGCGCTGGCGTGATATCCCACAGTTGCCGTTGTCCGAGAAGTTATTGTCCCGCGATAGTTTTTTCAGTTTGATGATTTTGGTCATCTTGCTGATGGCAGGGATCGTGGCATTGGGGACGTCCATGCCGGTGATTTCGTCGATACCACGCGTCGGTACGGCATTGCAAGAATTCTTGGGATCTGTCTTTACGCTCGATGACGGAACAACATACGATCCCAACGCGCAGCCGTTCGAGGATGGACGGTTCGGGTTGGTCGGCAGTTTTTATAGCACCTCTGTGCCACCGCTTGGACTCATCCTGGCCGTGTTGATGATTATCGGACCGTTGCTTGGTCAACGTGACAGCAATGCACGTGCACTGCTGCGAACTATTCGCATCCCTGGGGTTGTCGCGTTCGTGGTCACTGCGATTGCAGTCGTCCTGGGTGCACGGAGTATCTTCGTTGCACTCTACGTCGGTATTGCCACGTTTGCCGTGGGTACCAATATCGTCATGATTGTACGGACCCTCAAAGCAGGATGGTTGCGGATCGGTGGCTATCTGGCCCATGTGGGCATTATGATTTTTGTGGTTGGCGCCATTGCTTCGACGTGGTATGCCACACCCGAAACACGGATTTTGGTCCCCGAAGGCCAGACCATGTCGATATATGGGTACGACGTTGCCTTTAACGGCTGGCGTATGGATGCAAAAGGCCAAGGCGTGCTCGACATGAATGTCACGCGTGGTGGCCGGGTGACCTCTGCCACACCGATGCTCTACTTTAACCCGCGCATGGGTGCCACGATGGCAACGCCGTCGGTACGGAGCGATCTCTACCAAGACATGTACATTTCGCCGGTGGAGTATCAACCACCGTTTGACCGCAACATCGCTGACCTGAACCAAGGGCAGACCAAGGAAGTCGGCCCATACGCAATAACCTTCAATGGTTTTGTGGTGCCGACCGACAAAACGACGGACAAAGCAGACATCAGTGCGCAGTTGACGATTGTCTACGAAGGCAAATCCTACGACATCACGCCGGGGATTATCGTTCTTGCTAACGAAACAGATCCTGCCAAAGCTGTCCAAGAGATGCCCGTCGAACTCCCCGGTGGCTATACTGCCTCGATGGCTGCGTTTGATCCGAACCAAAAGCGCGTCATTGTGCGGGTCGGTGGGTTGAACTTGCCGGTGGATCCTGCTCGTGCGGTTGTCACGGTTACGGTCAAGCCTGGTATTGTGTTGGTGTGGGCCGGGATTATCATTGCAGTGTTGGGTGGCGCCATCGCCGTGGTTCGCCGCCAGCTCGAAGCAGGTCAATTGACCTTGCCGTCGTTCAAAGGGGCACTCGCCAAACTCGCGTTCTGGCGTCGTGATGGGTCTGTACCTGCATAATTAGCATCACTGTCGATAAAGGGAAAACATGGTCGATTACTACGCAGTCTTGCAAGTTCCCCGTGATGCCGATACTACGGCCATCGACGAAGCGTATACACGGTTGAGTCAGGCCTACGACCCAGCGGTACTCGCTGGGGTTTCGGATGAGCTGATTGCGCTTGCACAAAAGCAGTTGTTTGCGCTCAATCAGGCACGAACTATCCTGTCGGACCCCACCCTGCGGGCAGCATACGACGCAGGATTGACACAGGTCATTGCAAAAGCACTGCCTTCGGCCGAACCGGTGCTTGATTTTCAACCGTTGCCCCCAGCCGGGGCACGTGAACGTATCCCCGGGTATGTGACCGAACCGGTGTTGACAACGAGTACCGTAGCACCACAGCCAAACCGCACGATGCCGTTGTTCTTTGCGATTACATTGCCGCTGCTGATTGTGCTCGTGGCATTCGTGTTGACGGATGGCGGTAAGCGCGTGGCACCGAGCAATGATACGCCGCCAGTAGAATCGGTGCAGAGCCAACTCGACCAGTTCGAGGCTGCCATTGCAACGACCAAGCTTGCCACTGACACGGATCCCGGCAATGCTACTGCGTGGATCGAATACGGCAACATGCTGTACAACAGCGTCCAAATCGTGCGCGAAATGCAGCCCAATAGTCCGGTGTACATCGACCGCATCGAGCGCTGGCAGATGGCCGCAGTGGCCTACGAAAAGGCCATGGTGCTCTTGCCGGACAACGTCGTGGTGGCGGCAGACCATGGCGCAGCACTGTGCTTCTATGGCAATGGTGTAGGCGACAAAAAGAGTTCCAATGCTGGGCTCCAGCAGATGCGCACCGTCATCGATGACGTCCCCGCTGAAGAGCGATCACGGGTACGGATGAACATGGGCTATTGTTTGGCCCAGAACACCCCTCCGCAGATCGAGGATGCCCGTGCTGTCTGGCAGTCGGTGATTGATTCCGAAGCCAAAGACTCTCCCATTGCCATACAGGCTGCCAAATTGATTGCGCAGTACCGCTGATGCGGGACGCGTGCTGAGAGAGCCCATGTCGCAGAATTATTACGAACAATTAGGCATCGCCATGGATGCTGACGAGGCGACAATTCGGGCCGGTTGCGATGCCGTGTGTGCGCGCTATCGCGCCGATTGGCTGAGTGATCCGGGTGGGACCGTCGGGGTCAGCGCCGCAACGCGGATCCGCGAACTCGAAGCCGTGCGTGATGTGTTGCTCGATATTGTGCAACGGACCGAATATGACCGAACGCTCGGGGTACGCATCCAACCAGTACCGACCAGCGGTCGCCGTGGTGGTGCGAATCGCGAAGTTTGGATGGTGGTATTGGGGGGGGTCATTGGGCTCGTAGTCGTCGCTATCGTGTGGATGGTGAGCGCTCGGTATGCGGCACCGCTGATGCCCGCGGCCGCCGAGACAAACCGGCCAGCACCGGATTTTTCTCTGGCTACTATCGATGGAAAAACACTGCGTTTAAATGATTTACGTGGTAAAATTGTTGTGGTAAACTTCTGGGGAACGTGGTGTATTCCGTGCAAAGAAGAGACTCCTGCGCTCCAAGCAGCATACGAGCAGTTACGTGGAGCAGATGTCGAATTTGTCGGAATTAACTTACGCAACCAAGAAGAACTCGGTGCACCCGGTGATGCAGCAGTCCAGTCATTTGTCGATGAATATGGGGTAACGTACCCAATCGTCTACGACAGTGAAGGCGAAGTATCCCGCCAGTACCAGATTTCGCCGATTCCCGTGAGTTATTTTCTTGATTCACAGGGCAATATTCGGTACGTGTATGTCGGCACACTGACAACCACAGATGTTGTCGCCTTGGTGCAGCGATTACGCGATACCCCATAAAGTGAGGGCACATGACGGTCCAACAGAACATCATGGTCGTAGACGACGAGCCAGGTCTGCGGAAGTTACTTAATCTGCTGTTCACCAATGCGGGCTATCGCGTCCACGAGGTGTCGAGCGGTGCGGAATGCCTACAGAAACTCGGCGAGATACACCCAGATTTGGTTGTGCTCGATGTGATGATGCCCGAATTGGATGGACGCGAAGTGTGCGCACGCATCCGCGGTGAAGGCAACCAAGTACCGGTGTTGATGCTGACCGCACGGACCCAATCACGCGACGTCGTGTTGGGGCTCGATTGCGGGGCTGACGACTATCTCGCCAAGCCATTCGACATGGACGAATTGTTGGCCCGAGTACGCGCATTGCTCCGCCGGGCCCAGGGGACGCAACGCACACGTGTCGTCGGCATGGGTGAAATAACCATCGACATCCAAACACGGGTCGTCAAAGTCAAGGGTGAAGTGGTAGAATTAACCCCGACCGAATATGCACTATTGGCTGTGCTCGCAGAACATGCGGGGACGGTGGTGCGTCACGATACACTCCTCGAGGCGGTCTGGGGCCCGAATTCTCAGCACGATCAAGACTATCTCAAAGTCTATATGTGGTACCTGCGCCGCAAAATCGAACCCAAGGCCGGTCGCAACCCACGATTATTGTTGACAGAATGGGGCGTCGGCTATCGCATGGTGCAATAGGCAAAAGGGGATGCGATGATTGTTACCGGTGCGCCGATGCGGGTAGTGGTCAAGTTGGGTACCAACGTCCTCACCGCTGGGTCGACCCGCCTCCATCGACCACGTATGGTCGATTTTGTGCGACAGTTGGCGGCGTTACGCGCAAAGGGTCATGAAGTCATTTTGGTCACGTCCGGCGCGGTTGCTGCCGGGCGTGAGTGTTTGTCGATGCAGACGCGCTCGCGTGATGTCGCCGAAAAACAAATGTTGGCCGCGGTCGGTCAATCGTTCATCATGCATCTCTATCAACAAATGTTCGAACTGTATTCGGTACCGGTGGGGCAGACGCTCCTGACCAAAGCCGACATCGGCGATCGCAGTCGCTATCTCAACGCCCGCAATACGTTGCTGACGTGCTTTGCCCATGGGGTCCTGCCCATCATCAACGAAAACGACGCTGTCGCCGTCGACGAAATCAAAGTCGGCGACAACGACAACCTGTCTGCGTTGGTAGCAAATCTGGTCGATGCCCACGTATTGCTGATCTTGACGGATATCGACGGGTTGTATACTGCCGACCCGCGCAGTAATCCATCGGCGACGTTGATCGAAACGGTCGACGCAATAACCCCTGAGATATACGCGCTCGCCGGCGGAACGGGGAGTGTTCGTGGCACCGGCGGGATGATGACCAAAATCCAAGCGGCAGATCTGGCAACCCAGAGCGGTATCGATGTGGTTATTGCACCAGGCGCACTCCCCAATGTGATTGAACGGGTCGTCGCCGGTGAACGGATCGGCACGCGTTTTCCTGCCCGCGTCAACCACCGCGAAGGGCGCAAACGCTGGATTTTGGCCGAGACCGTGCGTGATTGCAAAATCATCATCGACGCGGGTGCTGCATCAGCGATGACCACGGCTGGCAAAAGCCACCTCCCGGCGGGGATAGTCGCGGTCGAAGGGGACTTCGAACGTGGGCAAACCGTGCGGATTTTTACGCAACAGCGTGAGGTAGCGCGTGGTTTGTCGCTCTACCATTCGGCAGATGTACGGCGCATCATGGGCCAGAAGTCGACGGCAATTGCGGACATCCTCGGGTATACCTATGGCAGCGCAGTGGTCCATCGCGATGATATGATAGTGGTAGCACCCGACGAAGTGAGTACCACATGACACACCCCGATATTTTGCAGATGGCTCAGCGTGCCCGTCGCGCGGCCCGTCAGATTGCCAACACGACCACTGCGCAACGCAATGCGGTCCTCGCCCGGATACAGGTGCTGCTGAACGACGATGCGCACCAACAGACGATTTTGGCAGCAAATGCCATCGATATCAGCCGCGGCGAAGCCGTTGGTCTTCGACCCGCACTGCTCGATCGGATGCTCCTCACCCCACAACGCCTGGCAGCGATTGCGAGCGATATTGGTGCGGTCATTGCGCTTCCCGATCCGGTCGGTGATGTGTTTGAGCGCGGTACACTGCCGAATGCACTTGAATGGTACAAGGTCAGGGTGCCTATCGGTGTGGTCGCTGTTATTTACGAAGCCCGCCCGAATGTAACTTTTGATGTGGCGACGCTCTGCCTCAAATCGGGCAATGCGGCAATCTTGCGGGGCGGCAAAGAAATCAGTCAATCCTGCGCTGCTGTGGTCAACCTTCTCCAACAAGCGTTGGCCGATTGTGGCTTGCCCGGTGATATTTTGCAGGCGATTACCGACCCTGATCGGTCGCTCGTCGAGCAATTACTGACACTCGACACGTACGTCGATGTGGTTATTCCCCGTGGTGGAGCAGCCCTGCATCGCTTCTGCGTCGAACACGCCACCATGCCGGTCATCGTGGGGGGCATAGGCATTGTCCATGCGTACATCGACCATAGCGCCAATCCACAGTATGTCACCGACATTGTGGTGAACGGCCGTGTGCAACGCCCAAGCGTCTGTAACTCGCTCGATGTGCTGTTGTTCGAACGTGCCGGCGCTGCCCACATGGTCCCATTGGCAGCCCGTGCCCTGCTGGCACACGGCGTCGAACTCCGTTGCGACCCCGACGTGCTGACGTTGCTCGCTGCATACGGGATTAGTGGACCGCACGTCGTTCCCCTCGGTGATGGCGACTACGATACCGAATTCATGGCGTTGATTGCCACATTACATATCGTTGCGGACCTCGATGCCGCACTCACACACATCGCCGAACACGGCGGCCATACCGAGGTCATCCTCAGTGACCAAGCCGATGCCATTGCGCGATTTGTCCGCGAGGTCGACTCGACGGCGGTCATGGTCAATGCGTCGACGCGCTTCAACGACGGTGGCCAATTAGGCCTCGGTGCAGAGATTGCAATCAGCACCCAAAAGCTCCATGTG
>QWQY01000063.1 GCA_003670675.1 Chloroflexota bacterium | reverse complement strand
GTGACGACCCCGATTGCGTGACCGTCGGGAGCGTGTACCGCATAGCCGCCACGGGCAATCCCTTTGCCGGTCACCTCAAATGCCACGAGGCGACGGGTGTAGTTTGATTTGAGATCATTGAGCACAGTGCTCCCCACAAAGTCGCCCTTGTTGAGTTTTACTGCCCAGCCCAGGCGCGCCTCGTACGGGTTGATGGAGTCGTCGAGTTCGTGACCGTAAAGTGCCAAGCAGGGTTCGAAGCGCAGGCTGTCGCGTGCACCCAGGCCACACGCTTGTGCCCCGCTCGCCAACAACGCCCGCCAGAGTGCCGGTGCGTGCGCGTTGCCCACAAAGAGTTCGAATCCGTCCTCGCCGGTGTACCCGGTCCGCGCCACAATAAGCTCAATGCCGTTCCAGTGTGTCGTCGTAACGCCGTGGAATACCACATCGACTGCGACACGGCCAATGAGCGAAGCCAACACCTGTTCTGCATGGGGACCTTGCAAGGCAATCAGCCCCGTATCAGGCGATGCATCACGCATGGTGACACGCATGGTCCCGATGAATTGTGTCATCCAGGCCCAATCTTTGGCGATGTTTGAAGCATTCACGACCAAGAGATAGCGCTCGGGCGCAATGTGGTAGATGAACAGATCGTCTACGACACCGCCATCCGGGCGGCACAAGAGTGCGTACCCGGCGTGCCCAATGGGGAGTTGACTCACATCGGCAGTAGTGACGTGCTGCAAAAACACGAGCGCGTCTCGGCCCTCGACCCAAAATTCACCCATGTGACTGACATCGAAGATGCCGGCCCGTTCCCGCACTGCACGGTGTTCATCGATGATGCCGGTGTACTGGACTGGCATATCCCAACCGCCGAATTCGACCATACGGGCATTGAGGGCCAGGTGCTCCGCGTGGAGTACCGTCCGTAGGAGTGGTGTCGACATTGCGTTGCTCCTCCTGTGGATGAAAAGCACCACACTCCGCGCGGAGGTGGTGCTTTTGCGTGTCGTTCTGACACAAAAAAACAGACATCACACGCCCCGGCGTCAATACTGACGCTCGTTGCCTATGACTCTGTCCTGTGACCTGAGAGGTGCCCTGCGGGTGCAGGTTGCTCCGTCGGTGCCTGTGAAGGCTCTCCAGAGTGTTGTCGGACTACCGTTCGTGGGCCTGAGAGATTCGAAACGAGGCGGCTGACTCGGATCTTGCTCCTTCGGCGACTGCATCGGTTGGCAGTGCTCTTCGGTAGTCGTCATTCAACATGTAATTTGTGTTTAGTATAGCACAGTTTGTCATCATTCTGAGAGTGCGCTCCCACGATTATCAGATTGCGTTGTGCTACACTGCAGGTGGATTTATTCGCCGTGTTACCCTGTGTATCGGCGTATAGGAAGTGAATGGCGCGTATGCATCCGTGGGAACAACGCGAAGCAGATAGACAACTCCTCGAACTCACCACACTGCAGACGGTACAACCACCTTCGGCATATTACCCACCGTCTCGGGTGGTACGTGAAATTGTCGAAATGCTCTTGTTCGTCTTTTTTCTCTTTTTTATGGTCCGTGGGGTCATGCAAAACTTCCTCATTGAAGGCATGAGCATGGAGCCTACGCTCCACAACAATCAATTCATTTTGGTCAACAAGCTGGCATACTTTCATTTCGACCTCAACGCACCTGCGCGTGTATTGAACCCCGCGGTTGCTTCGCAACAGATATATCCGTTTGGGATTCCGCAGTACGGTCAAGTGGTCGTCTTCGAGTAGCCCAACGATCCCAGCAAAGATTACATCAAACGCGTCATCGGCAGGCCCGGCGACGAGGTGTCGGTTCGGGACGGCGTGGTGCGTGTCAACGGTGTCCAGTTGTTCGAACCGTATTTGCAGGGTGCACCGACATATTGCCAAATGATGGATCTCTGTGTCGAGAAAGCGGTCATTGTGCCTGAGGGGACCATTTTTGTGATGGGCGACAACCGAGAAAACAGCAGTGACTCACGTGAATGGGGTGTCTTGCCGCTCGAACGGGTCATTGGCCAAGCATGGGTCTCGTATTGGCCGAACGATCAAATAGGCGTGATTGCCCAGTACAACCCGTTTGGGTCAGCCCCACAGGTGCCGTAGTGAACACATCGCATCCCATGCACGTCGCGGTCAATGCACATCTGTTAGCCCACACCAACAACTTCCGCCGGGCCGGTGTGTCGCATTACATCGAAGCATTGCTCGAGCACCTCGGGCACATCGATACCGTCAACCCGTACACCATTTATACGACGCGTGGGGTCGACGCTGCAGCACTCGGTTTGCCAGCGAACTTTCGCGTGCGGCCGAGTCGCTTCGACACCATCAACCCACGTGTACGTATCCCGTGGGAACAATTGCTGGCGCCGATATTGCTTGCCCGCGACCATGCGACGCTCTATCACGGGGTCCTCAACGTCATGCCGGTATTGGCAACTGTCCCGTCAGTCGTGACAATCCACGATATTAGTCCGATTCTCTTCCCGCAGACTTTCCGACGCATCAATCGGATGTACACCAAATGGGCAATTCGGCGTTCGGCCAAACATGCAGCCCAGTTGTTTACGGTCTCGGAGCATGCAAAAAAAGAAATTGTCGAGCACCTCGGCGTTGCACCCGAGCGCGTAACGGTGACATACGACGCCTGTGATGCACGATTCGTCCCTGCCAGTGCAGCAGAACTCGCGGCTTTTCGACAACGAAATGGCCTGCCGGAGCGATATCTGTTCTATCTCGGGACGCTCGAGCCACGCAAAAACATCCCGCGCCTCATCGATGCCTATGCCCAAATTGCGAAAGAGACCGGGGTCCCACTGCTCATTGGTGGGGGTAAGGGTTGGCTCTACGAGCCGATTTTGGCCCAAGCAGAGCGACTGCAACTCGGGGATCAACTTCGCTTTGTGGGGTATGTCCCGCAAGACGAACAACACTTGTGGTACGGCGCTGCCACCGCGTTTGTGTTCCCATCGCTGTACGAAGGATTCGGGATGCCACCACTCGAGGCCATGGCCTGCGGGACTCCGGTGATTGCGAGCAATGCGAGCTGTCTGCCCGAAATAGTCGGGTCAGCGGCGCTCCAGGTCGATCCGTATGATGTCGATGCACTCGCAGATGCGATGCGCCGTGTCTTGGCGGATGGCGAGTTGCGCGCGCAGATGCGTCGCGATGGGTTGGTCCAAGCTGCCAAATTCTCGTGGCTCGAGACAGCCAAACGCACCCATGCCGTATACCAAGCCGTTTCTCGGCGTTGACATGCGCATGTTGTAGAGTATAATTGCAATGATGTCACAACAAATTTGGAGGACGCCATGCCACAACTCGGAGTAACAGAGCTCGTCATCATTTTGGTCATTGTGATTCTGTTGTTCGGCGCGAGTCGCATCACCGGGGTTGCGTCTTCATTGGGTGGCAGCATCAAAGCCTTCCGCAACGCGATGAAGGACGAAGATGCCCCCAAGAAAGATGACACATCGAAGTAGTGTGTTGTGAGGTCGACCACGGGGTCGTTAGGTTCGGTGCCTTCGTGCCAGCGCCGCTCGCGCTGGCATTTTTATCGGATATGGGTGGTATGACGGCAGACTATTTTGATCAGGCAACGGTGTATCTCCATGCAGGTACCGGTGGTGATGGTATGGCTACCATGCGCCGAGAGAAGTTTGTGCCGCGTGGAGGACCCGATGGCGGCGACGGTGGTCGCGGTGGCCATATTTACTTGCAGGCAGACGCATCGATTAACACGTTGCTGCAATTCCGCGAGAAAGTCCGTTTCGAGGCTACGAACGGCAGCAACGGTGGAACGGCACGCCGACATGGCGCTGACGGCCACGATGTCGTCATCAAAGTGCCGTTGGGCACGCAAGTCCATGCAACCATCGACGGCGCCAGCTATACCATTGACCTGGTCGCCCAGGGACAACGCCTGATGGCGGCACGCGGGGGCAAAGGCGGGCTGGGGAACTTACACTTCACCACGGCAACGCAGCAAGCACCGCGTATCGCTGAACTCGGCGAACCCGGCCAAAAACTCGAACTCAAGCTCGAACTCAAGCTGCTGGCTGATGTCGGGTTGGTCGGCTTCCCCAATGCAGGCAAGTCTTCGCTGATTGCTGCAGTCAGTGCTGCCCGCCCCAAGATTGCCTCGTATCCGTTTACGACCCTGCAACCCAATTTGGGTGTGGTCGCCTATGGCGATGATACCTTCGTGATTGCCGACATCCCGGGTCTGGTCGAAGGTGCACATCGTGGCGTCGGCCTCGGCCATAGCTTCTTGCGGCACATCGAGCGCACCCGTGTGTTGTTGCACGTCATCGACATCGCCGCGGTAGACACGCGTGATCCGTGGGAGGATTACCAACGTATCAACGATGAGTTGATTCGGTATCGACCTGAACTGGCACAACGCCCGCAGATAATCGTCCTCAACAAAACAGACCTACCCGACGCCGAAATCTTCTTGGCCGAGTACCTCGAACGCTTCAAAGGTGAGGGTCGACCGGTCTATGTCGTGTCGGCAGCATCCCGGAGCGGCCTCGAACCCCTCGTCCGCGAGATCGTGGCGGTGATGGCGACGCAGCCCGTGCTTATCGACAAAACGCCACGCAACGAAACCCTCGAATGGCCCATTCCCGTCCAAGATGAATACAAGTTCACCATCGAGTCGACGCGCCATGGATATCGTGTCCACGGTCGCCGTATCGAACGATTGGTGTCGATGACCAACTTCGCACAATCCGAGTCATTGGCTCGGTTGCAGCGGGTGTTCGAAGCAACGGGTATTTCTGCCGAACTCATCAAACATGGCATCGAAATCGGGCAGACGGTGTATGTCGAAAAGGCCGCACTCACCTGGACCGAAGAGTTTGTCCCCTAACTCCCGTTCTGACGACAGAGGACGACCGTGACAAACACCACACCACTGCGGAATCCCAAAAAAAAGCTATTCGACGAAGCAACCTGGTTCGCCACGTTTCTCGTCGATAGCTTCGTCATTCTGACGAGTGTCGCGATGGCATATGCCGTGCGCTATCTCGTCGTCTGGCCGGGGTGGGTCGGTGATTTCGTGCGGGCTGTCCCTACCGAATTCTATGTCCAATGGAACGCGTTTATCCCCATTGGGATTTTGTTGCTCCTCCTCATCCAAGTGCAATTCACCGTGCGTGGTATGTATCGCTTGCCGGCGAATGCTGGGTTAAATGCCCACCTCAGCATCATATTCAATAGTACGACCACCGCAGCGGCATTGCTCGTTGTGGTGGTTTTTTCGTACCGACCGCTCTACTACTCGCGTTTGGTGATTGCACTTGCGTTTGCATTTGTGATCCTGCTGCTCAGCCTCGTGCGTGTCGGCCTCGTGCTGGTACGTCGGCTGCGTTGGTCCCGCGGGATTGGGCGCGAGCGCTACCTGATTGTGGGTGGCGGTGACATCAGTCGAACGTTGATGACCGGCATTGTCGCCCGACCACACCTGGGGTATGCGTTGGTGGGGTATGTCGCAAATCGGGTAGACGAATACGACAACGACGGTGCGCAACCGCTCCATTTTCACTACCTCGGCGGCGTTGAAAAACTGCGTGATTTGCTATCGACCTATGCCGTCGATCAAGTCATCATTGCTCTCCCGTTCAATGAACAGCATTTGTTGCCCGGTGTGGTCGAAGCATGTCGTCAGACGCGCGTAGATTTCCGTTTGGTGCCGGATTTGTTGGAACTCAGCTTTGACCGCGTCGATATCGGCGAATTCGATGGGTTGCCGTTGATTGGCCTGCGCGAAGTGTCGATACAAGGCATCAATCTTGTGTTGAAGCGCGTGACCGACATCAGCTTTACCTTATTGGTGAGTCCTCTCGTCTTGGCGGCATCCGCGTTGATTGCGCTTGCCATCAAACTGGATTCCCCCGGCCCCATCATGTTTACCCAAGAGCGCGTGGGGACCAACGGACGACGCTTCACCATGTACAAATTCCGCACCATGGTGGTCAACGCAGAACAAATCAAAGCAGAACTCAGTCAACAGAACGAAGCAGACGGCCCGATTTTCAAAATCCGCCATGACCCGCGCCATACGCGTGTGGGTCGCCTGTTGCGCCGTACCAGCCTGGACGAGTTGCCGCAATTGTGGAACATCTTGCGTGGCGAAATGAGTTGGGTCGGACCGCGTCCCGCGACCCCCAGCGAAGTATCGCAGTACGCACCATGGCATTTGCGACGCCTCGAAGCCAAACCTGGTTTGACTGGCTTGTGGCAAGTATCGGGACGCAGCGACACAACGTTCGAAGAGATGGTCCGACTTGATATCTACTATGTGGAGCATTGGTCATTGCTGATGGATTTGAGAATTGTCTTGCAGACCATCCCGACGGTGTTGTTGGGGCGGGGTGCATATTAACCATATTGGCGCACTGGGGCGCGGTAGGGCGAAGGGTGGTTCAGATGCGCGTACTCATTACCGGTGGGGCTGGTTTCCTCGGCTCACACCTCAGCGATCGCTTTATTGCCGAAGGCCACACGGTCATCGCAATGGATAACCTTATCACCGGCAATGCGCAGAACATCGCACATCTGTTCGGGCACGATCGATTTCGCTTCATGAAGCACGATGTGACTGATTACATTCACATCGACGGTGCTCTCGACGCGGTCCTGCACTTTGCATCACCGGCCTCGCCCGTTGATTACCTCGAATTGCCTATCCAGACGCTCAAGGTGGGTGCACTCGGTACGCACAAAGCACTCGGGTTAGCCAAAGAAAAAAACGCCCGCTTCTTGTTGGCGTCCACCTCAGAAGTCTATGGTGACCCGCAAATACACCCACAACCCGAGAGTTACTACGGGCACGTCAATCCGATTGGTCCACGCGGCGTCTACGACGAAGCAAAGCGCTTTGCCGAGGCACTGACGATGGCATACCATCGCAGTCATGGCGTCCAAACGCGCATCGTCCGCATTTTCAATACCTACGGTCCACGTATGCGGCTGCGTGACGGCCGTGTGGTGCCGAACTTTATCCAACAGGCACTCCGCCATGAGCCGATAACGGTGTATGGCGACGGGAGCCAGACACGGTCATTCCAATATGTGTCAGATTTGGTCGAGGGTGTGTACCGTTTGTTGCACAGCGACTACACCGATCCGGTCAATATCGGCAACCCGCAGGAGCGGACCATTTTGCAATTTGCCGAGGTCATTAATGCGTTGACGGGCAACCCGGCAGGGGTGATCAAGCAAGACATGCGCACCCAAGATGATCCGCAAGTGCGCCAACCCGACATTACACGAGCCGGCCAGGTGCTCAATTGGTCACCGCAGGTTTCGTTGCACGACGGGCTCACCCAAACCATCCCGTGGTTCCGCGAGGAACTCATCAAACGTGGGGAACTGGCATGAATCTGGTGCGCGGCCTGCAATTGCCGGGAGTACTGGTCTGTGCGGTGTGCTACCTCATAGCAGCCGTCCCCGCCCAAGACTACTTGATGATTGCGGGTCGGAGCCATAGCCAATTGGCCACGGTCGTGTTCGTGCTGGCGCTCATCATCCATTGGGCACTCCATCGACCAATCGTTGTGCCGCACGACGAGACGCTGTGGGCCCGTTTGGCGGTGGTTACCGCGCTGGTGTTGGCAACGGGCTGGTCTGCGTACGCATGGCAAAACGGGATAGACGAAATCCGCCGTTGGGGGCTTGCACTCTGCGTCGGGTATTTGGTGGCCGTTCTTCCGCAGTCGCGTCGGGATGTAGTGGTGATAGTGGCTGTCCTCTGCCTTGCGCCGATTGCGGCTGCCTGCTTTGCATTTGTCCAGAGTCTACGAGGGATTGGCCCTGCCGCATTTGCTATCGCTGGGACCGGCTTTACGCGCGCCAACGGGACCATCGGTCAGCCCAACTCGTTTGCCGGCTACATCAACGGGGCGTGGCCACTGATCTTGGTCGTGACCGCATGGGGGCACCGCACGCAGGCACGCTGGCGCTGGCCGATGACCGCAGGGCTGGTCGTGTGCGGGCTCGTGTTGCTTTTGTCGTTTTCACGCGGGGGATGGTTTGGCGCGTGTGCTGGTGTGCTGGCAATGTTGGTCGTCGCCGGGGGGCTGTGGCGGCGCATGGCACTGGTCGTTGTCGTCATCGTGGTGCTGGTTTTTGCGGGTGGCTGGCGTGTCATCCCTGGTCCTATTGGGGCACGGTTGGGCACGGCATCGCAGGTTTTTTCGGCGCCTCGGATTGCCCGCGACGAAGCCCAACAACGCCCAGACATCTACGCCGCTGTCGAGCGCGCCATGCAGTTTGACGCAGGGGTGTCCATGTGGAAACAGTCGCCAATACTGGGGATTGGCCCCGGATCGTATACCGTCGCGTACCCGGATGTTGCGTATAATGGATGGTGGATATCTCGTGGCCATGCGCATAATGCGTATGTCCAAATCGCCGCTGAACAAGGGGTGATTGGGCTGTTCGCATACCTGGTACTGCTCTGGGTGTCGCTGCGTCGTGCCTATGCGCTCCGGCTATCCGACCCGTTTGCACGCGCACTGGCAATTGGGCTCTGTGGCACCGCGGTTGCTGTTGCAGCCCATGAATGCTTCGAATATCTCCAAGTGAATTATCTGCCGATCCATGTGGCTGCGGTCATGGGCTTGGCGGGGGCGGTGCCGCGGGTCTGTGCGGCGGAGGAAGGGATATGAGTTATTTTGTGACCGGCGGTGCTGGTTTCATTGGGAGCCACCTCGTCGATGCCCTCCTGGCCCGCGGCGCACACGTCGTGGCGTATGATAACTTCAATGACTACTACGACCCTGCCCGCAAGCGGCGCAATATAGCGACTGCCTTGACGCACCCAAACTTCACCCTAATCGAAGGCGACATACGCGACCGGGTAGCCCTCGATGCTGCCTTTGCCCGTCACCAACCGACGCATATCGCACATTTGGGGGCAATGGCAGGTCCGCGCTATTCGGTTGCACATCCGTTTTTGTACGAGGAAGTCAATGTGCGCGCCACCATGCACATCCTCGACTTGGCACGTCTGCACGCGGTCAAAGGGATGATCGTCGCATCGACTTCATCGGTCTATGGAGCACTGCCGACCCCCTGGGACGAATCACAGAGCGCAGACCAACCATTATCACCCTATGCGGCGACCAAACGTGCTGCCGAGGTTATGGCATACACGTATCATTACCAGTACGGTGTGGCCACACGGGTACTGCGGTTCTTTACGGTGTATGGGCCGCGTGGCCGCCCCGATATGAC
>QWQY01000062.1 GCA_003670675.1 Chloroflexota bacterium | reverse complement strand
TTGTACTCAGAGTTGTGCCCGCTCGATTCGGTGACGTAATAATCGAGGTTGAGGAACATCTCGTTACGGACAATTTCTTCATTGTAGACTTCTGGACGCTCGGTGATAGCTTTGCGAATCAACGGTATGGCGTCTTGGCCCTTCCAGTTGTACTTGACATACCAGGCCATGTGGTTGATGCCGGCGCAGACGTATTCGATTTCTTCGTAGGGTGCGCCTATCCATTTAGCGAGCATCTCAGATGTCCCTTGGACACTGTGACAGAGCCCGGTGATGGCAATCTTGGACTCGTGCTGCATGGCGCGACAAAGCATCGCCATGGGGTTGGTATAGTTGAGCATCATCGCTGATGGGCAGTATTTTTCCATGTCTTTGACGATGGCAAGCATTTCGGGGATGGTGCGCAAAGCACGGAAGATGCCCGACGGGCCACGCGTGTCGCCCACATTGATGTCGATGCCATACTTCTTGGGGATTTCGATGTCGTGGCGCCAGACCTGCACGCCGCCGGCCAAAATGGTCACCATGACCACGTCGGCACCCTGGAGGGCTTCAGCCCGGTTGCGTGTAGAACGGACGGTGGCGGGATATTTGCCCAATTCGATGATGCGGCGGACCGACTTTTCGGCGAATTCCAATCGTTCCTGGTCGATGTCCATCAACACCAATTCGGCATTTTTGAGGCGGTCAAAGGTCAAAATGTCACGTACCAGGGTCCGTGTGAACCCGATGCTCCCAGCGCCGATAAACGTAATCCGCGTCATGATTGTCCTTCTCCGTTGGTCGTTGCGTCTATGTAACTCGTCGTATGCGCCCAGAGGTCAGCGCCGAGCGCTTCGACCGTGGCGAGCGAATCGACCGAGCCGTCAATGGTCAGCGCGTGCATGAATGCATCGCGGTTTTGGGTGAGGGCTGCCTCGACAATCACCTGGACCCAGGCGTACCTGCTCGCCAGCATCCCCGCCGTTGCGTGTCCCAATGGCGGTTGGGCGATAGGTGTGGGGATGCCCTTTGCCATGTGTGCCGGCGCTTCGACGATCGCGCCACGCGGCAAATCGGGGACTTGGCCGGTGTTGGGGAGGTTCACTGCATAGACTTCGTTGCGCTGTTCGCGGATTGCGCGGACGATGTCGACCACTTGCTCGTGCTCACCCGATTCGCGCAGAAACAAACGGTCGGGCAACGGGGCAAGACTGGTTGCATCTGCTTCCATCGCAACAAACTCTGCATCACCGTCAGCAATGGTTCCTTCAAATGAGAAGGCATCCACACCGAGACGCATGCCGTAGTATGCGCCAGAACGGAAAAACTGTGGAAAGAATTCGGTCACATGACGGTCAAGGACTGCAGGGAACGCCCCGGTGTGCCGCAAAAGCTCCCACGAGAATCGATTCTGATCGGCATGGGTAACGGGTAGCGACTGCTGCGATGCGGCATATGCATGGAGGCGCGGCATCAGATCGATCCCGTCACTTGCAATTGCGGTCATCCAGGTCAGATGATTATACCCTGCGTACTGAGCGATCAGCGATGCTTTGGGGAGTTCTAGCGTATCCGCGAGGTAATGCAGGACATGCAAGACTCCGTGACACAAGCCGATTACGGGGATCCCGACGGCAAGCTGGATGGCCTGACAAATCGGCGCCATCGGATTGGAATAGTTGACGAATACAGCGTCAGGAGCATATGTAGCGACATCGCGGGCAATAGCGACCATGGCGGGGATCATGCGGACCGCGCGGGAGCTACCCCCTGGCACGACGGTGTCGCCGACAGGCATGTAGATACCATATTGACGCGGAATGAAGACATCTTGCTCCCACGCTCGCCGTCCCCCTACCCCAACCGTGCAGATCACCACGGTTGCCCCCGGGAGCGCCTCGCGTCGGTCTGTGGAGGCTCGCAACCCAATCGGTGCGCCGGTTTGTGCAATCATTTTGCGGGCGAGGTGATGGGCGACCTGCAGGGCCTGCGGGTTGGGGTCAACGAGACGGACCTCGCATGGGCGCCCGGCGGCGACGAGATCTGCCAACAACCCGCGGGTGAATGATGCACTCCCTGCGCCTATTAGTACATAACGTTCCACTCGTGTGCCTCCGTCGCTTACTTGAATCCCGTTGTGGCCGCATTGGCGACGATTTGTCGTTGAAACAAAATGTAAATCAGCACAATCGGCAGCAGTACAATGACCGAGGCGGCCATCGTGAGTGCTGGCCGTGACCCATGGGCGTTGCTGTACCAGGTTAACAACAATGGCAAGGTGCGCTTTTCGTGGGTGGTAATCACAATAAGTGGCCAGAGATAGTCGTTCCATGTCGCCATGAACGTGAAAATCCCCAACGATGCCAATGGTGCGCGGAGTTGCGGCAATATCAAGCGTGCATAGATTTGGAACTCGCTGGCACCGTCCATTCTGCCCGCATCAATCAACTCACGTGGGATACCTTCAATGAACTGGCGCATGAGAAAAATTCCAAACGCATCGATCATTGCCGGCAAAATTAACCCCCACAACGTATCGATGAGCTGCAATTGGACCAAAATCAAGTAGAGTGGAATCATGATCATCTGGAATGGAATCATGATTTGGGCCATCAAGACACCAAACATGAGGTTTTTGCCGCTGAATTCATAGCGGGCAAAGATGTACCCCGCCAATGAACTCGTAAACAACGTGATGAGCACACGGCCGACTGCGACCAGCGTAGAATTCGCGAAAAACGTTGCAACGGGGACACGCGGATCGGCGAAAATCGTCAAATAGTTCTGCAACGTTGCGTCTTTGGGGAAGAAAGCAGGTTGTACTCTGATGATTTCTGCCGGTGTTTTCAGTGAAGACACCAACACATACACAAAAGGTAACAAGGTAACAGATAATCCAATCAGCAATACTGCATACCGTGCAATCATGCCCAAAGAAATCCCAAAAGGTACAATGCGTGTCGTGCTGGGTGACATCTTAGTACTCCCAGTCTGTTTTGAGAACCCGAAACTGTATCATCGTGAAGGTGAAAATGATGAGAAACAACACAAATGACATGGCCGCCGCCCAACCCATGTTCTGAAATCGGAACGCGTTCTGATAAATACTCATCAAAATGGTTGTGGTCTGTTCACGTGGTCCACCACCGGTCATGACCTGCGCCAAGATAAACATCTGCAACGATGACAAGAGTGTCATGACACAAACAAAGAGCATTGTCGGCCGTAAAAGCGGTAACGTTACCAGCCAGAACATCTGTGATTCGTTCGCGCCGTCGACCATCGCTGCTTCGCGCAGATTTGCGGGAATCCCCTGGAGTGCTGCGATAAAAATGACGAGATTGTAGCCGAAATCTTGCCATAAATGGGCAACAATGAGGGCAATCATGGCAATTGGTATGCCCATAAAAATCGCTTGGGGATCTGTCAACCATGCTTTGGGCGGCGTCATACCGACAGATCGAATGATGCTGCTCAGGAGCCCAGCCTGCGGCGAATAGATTGCGCCCCAAATGAGCGCGACTGCAACCGCCGACGTCACGGTGGGCAGAAAATAGACGGCCCGGAAAAATCCTTTGGCGCGTGCATGGCTACGTTCGATGATAATCGCGAGCGGCAGCGTGATTGCCAGGTTCAGTGGCAAAACGAGGAACGAAAAAAGAAATGTGTTGCGTAACGACGTTCGAAAAAGATGTGCGGCCTGTGTGTCGCCAAACATGGCGATATAGTTGTCAAGTGCCACAAACGGGTTGTCGCCACCGAGTCCAAACAGTCCGCTACCGAGCCGGACTGGCGAATAGTCGAAAAATCCGAGCACCACAGCCCAGATCATGGGGATGAGGCTAAATAACATGAGATACAGCATGATCGGCGTCATGATGCTGTAGGCAAAGCGCTGTTGTGTGCGTTGGAGTTGTCCGCGTTGACCCATCATCTGCCTCCACACAAGCCAGATGGGGATTGCTCCCCACCTGGCTCGGGTTCGTTATTTGGATTTGCTGTCGACCATCTCGTTGGCTTGCTTTTGGATGGCGGCAGCCGCTTGCTCCGGTGTCACTGCGCCTGTTAGTGCATCGGTCAAGTTCTTTGCGATGATCTCGTAGAAGAGTTGATCGCGGTCAGTGACATTACCCAAGTACGCGCCGTGTTTCAACAGGGCGAACGTTGGTTTGATCCACGGTTGCACTGCCAAGATTTCGTCTGGTTGTTCGACGATTGACTTCATGGCTGGGATGGTGCCCGAAATCTGGTTGAACTTCAGTGCGTTTGCACGTTCAGCCGTCATGTACTTGACCAACTTCCATGACGCTTCGCTGTGCTTGGTGTTCTTGGACACCACCTTGCCCCAGCCTGCGTCGGCGACAAACTTTGGTTCGGTGCCGAACATCGGTGGCAACATGACATAATCGAACTTGAAGTCAGGGAAGTCGACTTTGCCGACGCCTGCAGCCCACGATCCGATATACCCGATGCCGACATTTCCATTGAAGAACGCATTGGGCAGACCGTTGTCGCCAGAGAACAGCGTTGCATCAATGACTTTGTCTTCTTGGGCATAGCGCGTCAGCGTGCGGATGACGTTGAGTGACTCTGGGCTTTCGAAGTTGAAGTGCTTGCCGTCTTCGGCAAAGTATGTCCCGCCTTGTTCGAGAATACCCGACAAAAGCAGGAAGCCGAGTGTATCACCACCGACGAAATGGAAGCCTGCGGTGGTCATCGTGTCGCCGTCGAGCACCGTCATCTTTTTGGCATCCGAGATCAGGGTGTTGTAATCGGTGTATGCAGGTGGGAACGGAATACCGGCTTTTTCATACAGCGCAGGGCTGACCAATGCACCGCCGTATTCGAGATTGAACTCGTTTGGCAGTCCATAGAGGTTGCCGTTGCAGTAGTAGCCGTCCAGCGGTGCCTGGTAAAAGACCTCTTGCGCTTCTTTGTAGCTCATCACATCGGCCGGCATGTCGGCGAGGCGAGCGCCATCGGCGTAGTTGCAGACCCACGAACCAAACATCTCGATGACATCTGCTTCGGTCCCTGCAGGCATTGACGTCTGCAGCGTTTCGATGAATTGATCGTACGGGAACGTTTCATACTTGACGGTAATGTCGGGATTTTCCTTCATGAACCCGTCGATGAGTTCTTGATTGACTTTGTTGAACGCGGAATTCTGGTGTGACCAGAGGCGAATGGTGACTTTTTCACCAGCGGCCGGTGCAGCAGGTGCAGCGCTGCTACAACCACTCAACACCAAGACTGCAATGACCAAGAACCAACGAACAATCAGACGCTTCGACATGACGACCTCCTACTAAGACGCTTCTTTGCGAATCGAGTTCAGTCCCCGAGCGGTGGCTATAGCACGACGACCGCGTTGAGGTTGTGCGGATTATCCGGGTCCAACCCACGCGACGTAGCGCGACTATACGCGATGCTCTGGAGCAGTGGAAGTGCAATCAATCCATTGCATTCTTCGGGGAGTGTTGCATCCCACTGCATGTCAGAGCTCTCGTTTGGTCCAATAGATAGGGTGTGCCCGCCAAGTGTGCGCATATCTTTGAGGACAGCTTCTTCTTGGGGATTGGTGAGCCGTGAACCGACACCCACAACCAGTGTTTTTGGGTTGACCATCGATTGCGGTCCGTGCCGGAACTCCATATGGTGGAACGGTTCGCTGACGGTGAGTGACATTTCTTTCATCTTGAGGCTGTCTTCGCAGGCGAGTCCATATCGGTAGCCGCTGCCTAAAAAGAAAAATTGATCATATGCTGGATTTGCGCCGATTGCAACGCAGTGTTGTTGATACTTTGCAATGACCGCTGCGCCGACTGCAGGGATGCCATCGAGCTCATGCAGATCGCTACCGATCAACGCCCACAGCACCGCAAGCGCACCCACATGCAACACACTGAACGCACGGGTTTGGGCAATACTTTGCTCTTGCCCTGACGGCAGTACGATATTGATATCGCCCAACTGCGCCAATGGACGGTCGGCGTAACAACTGACGGTGATGATGCATCCATGTGGACTACAGGTACGGAACTGCGCGGCGGCTTTGAGGACCTCGGTGGTGCTCCCTGAGCGGCTGAGCAACACCAGCGTCGGTGTCCCGGTGCGCGGGATGCTGGCTGCCGGATTGTTCCAGATTTCTGAAGCAGGCAATACCGTCACAGGGATATCGCTCCGCTGCTGTTGGAGGCGACTCATGGCGACCGCCAGATAATATGGCGAACCACAGCCGCTCCAGATAATGTGCGACGCATGGGTCAGCGCCTTATGCTGCCGGAGTTCCGCAAATCGTTGATGCAAGACGGAGAGCGCATCGCTCCATGCCTGCGGCTGTGAACAGAGTTCGTTCCACGTGTGCATCCCGAGCTGAGCCATAAACTGATTCCTAACACTATGAGAACGTTCACTGGGTAACTGAGTCAGGCGAGAATGACTTGGACGCCAATAGCCGCGATTGCATCACAGATAACAGGATCAGCCGAAAAATCGGTGACCAAGGTGTCTACTGCGCTCAACGGTGCGACGAATGCGGGCGCACTCCGACCGAGTTTTGTGTGGTCAGCGACGACGATGACCCGTCTGCCGGCGCTCAAGATGGCGCGGTCCGTCATCGTTTCGGGCAAGTAGTCATTGGTGAGTCCGCTGACCACGTCAATGCCACGTATCCCGAAGATGATCTTGTTGATGCGGAGTTCCGATAATCCTTGGACCGCCAAATGCCCGATGAATGATGATTCACTCGGCCGGAACATCCCGCCGAGGCTGATGAGGGTCAACTGGCTCTCGGCGAGAGCATTCATCACCGAGAGCGAATTCGTCACGACAGTGATGTCGTTGCGGTCCCGCAGTGCCTGGGCGACGGCGAGACTCGTCGTGCCGCTGCTGATGAACACTGTGTCGCCGGGGACAACTAAGTCGGCTGCCATCGCACCGATACGTTGTTTCTCGGCTTGTTGACGGGTAGCCCGTTGGACGATTGGTGGTTCGGGCGGGGCTTCACCTTTGGCGATTGCACCACCATGCACGCGGGTGACAATCCCCGCGTTTGCAAGAACATCGAGGTCGCGCCGTGCAGTCGCTTCGCTGACACCAAACTGGGCACACACATCACTGGTGTTCACCTGCCCGCGTTGCACGACAAACCGTTCGAGTTCCTGCATTCGGGGATTTCTGAGATGTTTTGTCATTGGTCTGCTCCCGCTTCGTGTGGATAGTATATGACGGTTTGTGATGGATTGCAAGGAAATATGCATATTTCATGATTGTTTATGCAATGTATTGCGTGTTTTTTCTCACAAACACGCATGTCCCATGACATCACAGATCGACGAGGGTTCCTTGCTGTGCAGCACAGGCCTGATCGTAGGCAATCTGTGCAACAACGACGTCTTGTGCTGCATTTCCTACCGACTTAAAGAACGTTATCTGGTCGCGGTCCGTACGCCGAGGCGCGTGACCGTTGGCAATTGCCCCTATTTCGATTACGGATGCAGCGGTAATCAGTCCAGCATCGCGGGCAGCGATGAGTTCGCCTGCTTCGCTCCAGGCGGGTGCGTACTGGTCAACAGCAATATACGCGCGTGCAAGGGTTTGCGGGTCTGCCTCGATCATGTCATGCCGATACGAACCGACACCGTTGATATGGGTGCCGGGGCGGATTTCGCTATCGGCAAAAACCGGTACGGATGATGATGTAGCCAGACACACGATGTCTGCAATTGCCAGTGCGCGCGTGCGCTCGGTTGTTGCAGTGATCGCAATCTGAGGGAACTCGCGTTGCATCGTTGCCACGAGTGCGGCGGCGCGCCCTAGGGAGCGATTTACAATGGTAACCGTGGTGATGGGGCGTACGGCGCATACCGCTCTGATCTGGCCCGCTGCCTGTGCCCCAGCCCCGATGACCACGAGATGCGTACTGTCTTCACGCGCGAGCAGGCGTGTACCCACCCCTGATGCTGCCCCGGTGCGCAGAATGGTCAGTTCGGTGCCGTCCATCAGTGCCTTGGGGACTCCCGTGCCTGCGTCGATGAGTAATACGATGGCATGAATGGTCGGGAGCCCTTGTTGGGGGCCATTGTGGGGGAACACAGAGACGATTTTCATCCCGAGAGATTGCCCGTCGACAATCGCTGGCATAAAAAACGAATGCGATTGATGCGTGGGTTGTGCGACATCGATACGCAGCGGGACGTCGGTTGTACCACGCGCGATGCTCGCGTATGCATGCTGGACTGCATCGATTGCTGCCGGCATCGAGACAAAGCGCAACACGTCGGCTTTTGTGAGAACACGGATCTGCATAGTCACCTCCTGAAAACTCGATTTGCATATTGGATTGAGGAATGATATAGTAACTGAGGTTTCGCCTCCATCGTCTAGCGGCCTAGGACGACACCCTTTCAAGGTGTAGGTCGCGGGTTCGAATCCCGCTGGAGGTACCAAGATAAACGACGTGACGCAAGTCACGTCGTTTTTTGTTGTCTGTTCCACCACTTGTATGCTTCGCTGCAATAGCCATACCGTTACCTCGTGATTGGGGATGTGTCTATGCAAGCACCACCAGCAAGTTTTCGCGTCGAACCAGGAATATGGGCAGGGTCATATTTTGGCGCAGGGGTGACTGATCAAACCGAAGCGCACATTGCATGGCTCACCCAGCAGGGCATCGGCTGCATCATCGACCTTTCGAGTCCCGATGATCAATTGCCCAGCTACCACGCACTGCTCACCAACATTGCCCCACACATACAGTACCGCAATTATCCCATACGTGACGGGATTGTACCGTCGCCTGCGTTGATGGTTGCTATCCTTGATCAGATTGCATGGTGCACGCACAACGAAATCACACTCTACATCCATTGCTGGGGAGGTGTGGGCCGCACGGGTACGGTCATTGCCTGTTGGTTTATGCGGGCGGGTCACACCGCGCGTGCGGCAATCCGTTTGCTCAACGAGCGACGGAAGGTAGCCGGTTTGCGTCGCGAATCACCAGATTTTCATGCCCAAATTGATTTCGTCGAACAATGGGTCGAACCAGACGCCGAGACACGAGCGGTATGGTTGCGTTGGCGGGATATTTTCCGCGGGGGGATACTCGGCGCAGCGTTGGGGAATGCCATCGGGGTCACCAATGATATGCGCAGTGCCAACCAACTGACCCGTCTTGATGATATGCAAGGCGGCGGTATTTTTTCGATCGCCAAGGGCGGTTGGACAGACGAAACAGCGATGATGCTGTGTGTCACTGAAAGCCTTATTCACATGCGGCGCTTCGACGCACGGGACGTCGCTGACCGATTTTTGCGTTGGTGGCGCGAAGGCTACTGCACCTGTAGCGGACGCGTCTAC
>QWQY01000061.1 GCA_003670675.1 Chloroflexota bacterium | reverse complement strand
TATGGCGCCATACCCGTTCAGTACCGAAAAAAGCGATTCTTTGACACTATCGAGCATCGGCCGCGTGCCATCCCCTTTGGGCCCCTTCAGATGATGCCCTTTGGCACTACCGGTGATTACAAGCATTGTTCACCGCCCATACTGTAAGCGCCGAATCAACATGTCGGGTAGGCGGTGTTCTTGCATTTGGCGTTGGGTCAGGGCGATATCATACTTAACACGACCGAATTCGATGTGTTGATTGTCGGTATCGAGAATTGCATACGCAGCACGTGCATCACCGTCGCGTGGTTGTCCGACACTCCCTGGATTGATGAAGTAGCGTTCGTTTGGGTTGATGGCTAACGGCTCACCACGAGTCGGGACGAGTGGCCCTTCGATGGTCTGCATATTCGTTTGACGCAGAAAAATCTGGACGTGCGAGTGCCCGATAAAGCAGATCTGCTGTGGGATTGCTTGCCAGTTGTCGTACGCCTGTTGCGGTGCCAGCAAGTACTCCCAGACGGGATCGAGTGGGCTCCCATGGACGATATAGTGGTTTATGGGGTCAATCGGAATAGCAATCGGGAGCGTGTCGAGGTACGTCAAATAGCGTTGCTCGAGCTGCTTGCCGTTCCATATGTTTGCAGTGCGTGCGTCTTGATTGAACTCGTTGATGTCGACCTTGCGGCTTCCGATGCATGCCAAATCATGATTACCAGCAATCCAATGGGTGCTGATCTGTTGCATGGTCGCCATGCACTCGTTTGGGCGCGGACCGTACCCGATCGTGTCACCCAAATTCCAGACCGCATCAAATGCGCCGGCGGCTTCTTGGAGCACAGCATCGAGCGCAACGATGTTGGAATGTATATCTGAAATGACGAGTACCCGCATAATGACGCTTCAATTCTTTCGGCTATTGCGAAAAAGTTGTACTATAGAGTATAGTACGTACAACTGTGCTGCTATCACTGACAGGAGCTCCGTATGTCGGAAGTTGCCACGCACTGTCCATACATTGGTCTCAAACAGAACCGCGCAATACGGTTCTCAACATCCACTGCAGAACATCGATGTTACATCAGTGGCGATGCGATGGACATACCGGTCGATCAGGCAAGCTATTGCCTTACACAGTTTCACACACAATGTCCATTATACATGGGAAGTGTGGCATCGCACAACCGCGCACCAGCGAGTACCGGTGCGCCGCGTAAGGCCACCTCGCGCTACCGTGATTCGGTCGTTGCAATGCCGTCGGCAGACGCATACGAAGCGTCGCCGGATGTCTACGAAGAAGACTGGGCGAGTGCGCAGCGGGCAGCCCGTCGTGCTGCCGCATCACTTCCACGGCGATCCGGTGGGATTCCCACATCTGTATACGGCTTAGTCATCGGGCTGCTCGTCGTGGGTGCGGTCGTGTATTTCTATGCGGGGACGCTCCTCGGCCCGTCTGCCCCATCAGATGCCGCTGCCGTCAACCCCACACAAGCTGCATTCGAACCACTACCGACGGTCGCACCGACCGACGCAGCGGTGCTCCCTCCTATGAGTGACACCCCCGTACCGACACCACCCCCGCCTGCGACGGCAACGAGCGCTGCTGCGGTCATTCCGCCGGTTGCGAGTCCGACGACTCCTGCCCAGCCGACCGCTGCGCCAGCCCAACCCAATCCGACTGCTCCCGCAGCCACAACGGTGCCCGCGACTCCCGAAGCCAAAGACATGGTTGTCAGGCTTGTCTATGGCGACGCGTCAGGACAACTCCTCGTGCCGGTGCTCCGCACCATTTCGGTCCCAGGCAAAAAGGTCGCGACATCTGCATTGGCAGCATTATTCACCGATCCGCGCAATGGTCTAAGCCGCATTCTGCTCCCCGATACACAGATTTTGTCGGTCGCGATTGTCGATGGGACTGCAGTCATTGACTTCAACAAACGTCCGACCGGTCCCGGGGATGTGCGTGGTTTTGCAGCGATTGCGTTGACGATGTATCAATTTGATTCCATCAGCAAAATCAAGTTCCTCATCAATGGCGTTGAAATGCCGACCGAAAACGGTATCCCGTATGTCAAAACCAACCTTGTCAATTTGTGGAATCCGTCAAACCTGTCACTCGCCGGGAGCACCGCAGTAACGGTTTCGTTTGTCGCCGCCAACAGCAAGCACGACGTGTCTTTGACCAAGTTAATCGACAAGACGGTGAACGTCGCCGAAGCAACTGCGCGTACATTGCTCGAAGGTCCCGGCCAGTACAGTGCCGCCCTCAAGCGGGTCATCCCTGAAAGTACCCAACTCCGGGGCATCCGCATCGAGAATGGTGTTGTCACCGTAGACTTTACCCAACCATTCGCGTCTGCAACCGACAAATCAGCGGTGGTGCGGACGGTTGCTAGTACCATGACAACAATCAACGGCATCAAGGCTGTCCAGATCCTGGTCGAAGGTGCACCGTTATCGACCGTGTGGGGCAACGACTACAACAAAAACTTTGAGCGACCTCCCGTCAACGCCGAGTAATCTGTGTGACGAAACGCCCCGTGGCACGTGCCACGGGGAGTTTCGTATGCGCATATGACTATTAGCTAGCGCTGTAGGTCGGTGATTGCATCAGCGAGCTGTGCTGGGCTCAATGCAAACTCTGGGGTGTCAGCAAACATCAAGAGGTCGAGGACAGATTCGATCACGGTTTCGTCTGCATCCTGTTCTTCCGCTGTGTCGACGTCGTCATCGGCTTCTTCAGGTTGCTCGATGACGTCTTGGTCATCGCTATACAACGAATGGAACGCTTTCAACGCCCACCCAGCAAGCGCATCTATGGTGGCTGCCCCACTCAGATGTGCTTGGATTGCCTGAATGATGAACGCCTTCTGTTCGATGATATCGCGATCAGCGAGTTGAGGAGTGGGCAACATAGATATATCCGTTCGGTGTGAGCATACTGCGAATCGACTAGTTCCCGAACACAGAAGACCCGTTCACCCAGCCTTGGACATCGCTTATGGTGACGACAACCATCATCAACATGAGCAGCGCAAAGCCTGCGAAGTGGACGCGCGATTCGTATTCGAGTGGGATGCGCTTACGGCGGATTGCCTCGACGAGTGCAAACAGAATATGACTGCCGTCGAGCGCGGGGATCGGCAAGAGGTTAAACACGGCCAGATTGAGACTGATAATCGCCATCCAATTGAAGTAGCCGAGCCACCCATCACGTTCGATAATCTCTCCGGTCCCGCGCGCCATCCCAACAATGCCGGTCATGCCTGCATTTTCGATTTTGGGTGCGAGCCCGAGCAAACTTTGGATCCACGTACTCAGACCCTCCATCATCGACACTGCCACCACATACGTTGTCTTGAAGCCGTATCCGATTGCACTGAAGATCGACGCGTCTTCGATGTGAGAGTTTGGCTGGTATCCGAACCCAAATCCTGCAGGACTCGATGATTCTTGATAACTCCAGGGTCCCGGAGTAATGGTCAGTGTTTGTTGCGTACCATTGCGAACAATCGTCATTGGGATTGCGACACCGAGGTTGTCACGGGCAATGGGGCCGATTTCGGCACCTGCAGTAATTGGCCCCGCTGTTCCGATCTGCAACACAATATCATCCTTGAGCAACCCAGCCCGTTGTGCGGGAGAGTCAGGGAACACCTGGTTCACCACCAGGCCAGGATCGGCTACTTGGATCCCTACGCTCAGTGCAATACCTGTGTAGATGATGGCCGCGACTGCGATATTCATCAATGGTCCAGCAACGAGAACGAGGATGCGTTGATAAATCGGAGCCTCGCGCAGAGTCCCGATCCCATAATTAGCATCGTCTGTATTGTCTGCAGTGGTAAAACGGACAAATCCCCCGATGGGGAGCCAGTTGAGGGTGTATTTGACGCCATTATGCGTAGCCAATACTTTTGCACGCGGTGGAAAGCCGACGCCAAATTCATCGACCGGTATTTTGAAAAACCGAGCCGTCAAGAAGTGACCCAGTTCGTGGGCAATCACAAGAATACCAAGCAAAATCAAAAAGCCGAAGATAGAAAGAAGACCGTTCATATGCACCCTTTTTCACTGTACTCACGATATTGTAGTAGTGCAATCCGGTACGATGGGTGAAAACGAGATGAGGGTTTGTACAATGCGTCTCTAGTACAGAGCGGTAATGATATAAAACATCACTGGAACCATAAACAAAATGGAATCGATGCGATCGAGCATACCACCATGACCTGGGAGGATCGATCCAGCGTCTTTGACGCCGAGCTGGCGTTTGATATGCGATTCGGCAAGGTCGCCGATAGGCCCAAGTACACCGGCGAGTGCGCCGAGTGCGATGGTAACAGAAAGCGACATCGGTAGGCCGAACAATGTAGCGACTGTGATTGCGGTAATGATGGCACCAAAAAAGCCGCCAATGCTGCCTTCCCAGGTCTTTTTGGGACTGAGTCGCGGAGCAAGCGCTGTTTTGCCAAAGCTCCGACCTGTGAAGTATGCGCAGGTATCGCCCAGCCATGTGGTTGCCAACGTAAACACGATCCATGCAAACCCAGAGCTGACGCCTGTTATGAGTGCCGTGGGATTGAGTGGCGTTTCGACGGTGCGCAACAGAATAAGGTGCGAAAGCAGAAACGGCACATACAGCATCGCAGCCAGACTGAATGCCCATGAGTAGAGTGGCTGTTCGTCTTCGGGACGCAGGACCGCAATACACAACGAAACAATCGTGCCTATCGCAATGACTGGTGCAAACGTCGCGATGTTGCCGGAATCGCGCCATGCGCTGCCGACTAATGCACCGGCAAATATGTACCAAAAAGGGAGATACGGGCGGAGTTTGCGCTCTGCCATACTCCCAAAAACTTCGCTGAGACAAATGAACGATGCAATGAGGACAAGAATCGCCACGCTGGTGACAGACCACCAGAGCAAAGCGATGAGAATGGGGAGTAACGGCAAGACCGTTAATATCCGTTGCAAAACAGGGTTAGGCTTTGGAGCCAATGCCCCCGTACCGGCGGTCTCGTTTGCCATAATCGTCTATCGCCTGCTGTAACAATTGCGGAGAGAAATCCGGCCAAAACACTTGTGTCGGCCAGTACTCGCTGTAGGCTGCTTCCCATATCATAAAGTTCGACAAGCGCCACTCACCGCTGGTGCGGATGATGAGATCCAAATCAGGCACACCATGACTCGAGAGGTGATCACTGATGAGTTGTTCACTCACATCAGCCCCTGACGCACCACTGGCGATAATCGATTTGACTGCATTCACGATGTCCTGGCGACCGCTATAGTTGAACGCGACACAGAGGGTAATCCGTGTGCAGTGCGCGGTACGTGCGACGGAGTGGCGGATTTTGTCCGCCAAGTGCGGAGCAATGCCGGTGAGTGAACCGAGGTGTTGGATGCGCACATTTTCTTTGATCAGCGTGTCGACTTCGCGATCAAGAAATTCACCGAGGAGCATCATCAGCCCTTGCACTTCGAGTGAAGGACGACGCCAGTTTTCGGTAGAAAACGCATAGAGCGAGAGAAATTTGACGCCCATGTCAGCAGCTGCGCGAATAATCGGCTGGATGTTTTCGACTCCAGCGCGATGCCCGGCATGTCGTGAACGGCCTTTTTGGGTCGCCCAACGTCCATTGCCATCCATAATGATGCCAATGTGCCGGGGGATACGCTGGTTGGCTGTGCTCGCGGTTGCATCGGTCATGGTGTACCTAGATCTCCAGCACTTCTGCCTCTTTGTGTGATCCGATGAGTTCGAGCTCTTTGGTGGCTTTGTCGACCAGTTCTTGGAGCTTCTCACCGCCGCGTCGTTGCTCGTCTTCGGAAATCATCTTCTCGGACTCGAGTTCCTTGAGTGATTCCATGCCTTCACGGCGGACATTTCGCAACGCCACTTTGCTCTCCTCGACGCGGGATTTTACCTGCTTGACCAGTTCGCGACGGCGGTCCTCTGTGAGGGGTGGCAAGTTCAGTCGGATGATACGGCCGTCGTTGTTGGGGTTAAGCCCCAAGTCAGACACTTTGATGGCCTTTTCGATCGATTTGATCATACTGGCGTCGAATGGTTGAATCACAATCATCCGTGGGTCTGGAGTGGTGATCGAAGCCATTTGATTAAGTGGCAGCATGTCGCCATATGCCTCGACCTGGAGGTGTTCGACCAATGCAGGAGTGGCACGCCCGGTGCGGATGCTGACAAGTGAATGTCGCAATGCTTCGGCGGTCTTTTTGAGGCGCACTTCGGCGTCTTTGAGCACTTCGTTAATCATAGTGAATTACCTTTCGTTGCTCACGAGGGTACCGACGTGTTCGCCCATCAGGATTCGACGAATGGTGCCGGGGTCGTTGGGATTAAAGACGACAATAGGAATATTGTTGTCCATGCAGAAGGTCAATGCGGTGCTGTCCATAACGGTCAGGCCTTGCTGGATTGCATCCATGTAGGTCAGTTTGTCATACCGGGTGGCGTCTGGATTACGACGAGGGTCAGCAGTGTAAACCCCATCGACGCCATTTTTGGCCATTAAGATGACTTCGCAGTGCATCTCGGCGGCACGCAACGCTGCTGCCGAATCAGTGCTGAAGTACGGATTGCCTGTGCCAGCAGCGAGAATGACCACACGGCGCTTCTCGAGGTGACGTGCAGCGCGGCGACGGAGATATGGTTCGGTGACTTCGTCCATTTTGATGGCAGTCATGGTGCGGGTATGCATGCCATGACGTTCCAGAGCGTCTTGGAGCGCGAGTGCATTGATAATGGTGGCGAGCATGCCCATGTAATGGGACTGCGCAGGATCCATCCCCAGTGCAATTGCTTTTTGACCACCCCGCCAGATGTTGCCACCGCCGACGACGACCGCGATTTCGACGCCGAGCTCATGAATCGCACGTATTTCGCGTGCGTAGAATTCAAGCACGCTCTGGTCAATCGTCTGTTCGTGTGCGCCTGCAAGGGCTTCACCACTGAGTTTGAGGAGGATGCGTTTGAACTTCGCAGTAGTCATGATTCATCCATTCAACAAACAGCGGAGGCATTTGCCTCCGCTGTTTGTTTGGTTTAGTTGCCGATTTCGTAGCGGGTGAATCGTCGGACAACGACGTTTTCTCGCAGTTTGGCCACTGCTGCCTGAATCATGTCTTCGATGGTCTGCGAAGGATTTCGCACGTATGGCTGCTTGAGCAATACGACTTCTTCGTAGTATTTAGCAGCGGTCAAACCGCTGGCTGCGACTTCTGCTTCGGGGACTTCGTCGGTCGTCACGTACTTGGGGTTGACTGCAGCGACATGCATAGCAATGTTCTTGCAGAGTTCCAAGAAGTCTGGGGTACGGGCGACGAAGTCGGTTTCGCAGTTGATTTCGACCATTGCGGCCATCTTGGCGCCGTTGTGCACGTACGTTTCGATGCGGCCTTCATTGGCATCACGGCCTTTGACTTTATCGCTGACCTTGAGTCCACGCTCGCGCAACATTTCAATGGCTTTGTCCATGTTGCCATTGCTCTGTGCCAAGATGTCTTTACATTCTTTGATGCCTGCGCCTGTGCGTTCACGCAGTTCTTTGACCATTTGTGCGGTTACTTCAGCCACGGGGGAGCTCCTTTGTCAGTAGTGAGCACACGGGGAATGGCGCGCTGTGCGCATTCCCCGTGTTCGGCATATTATTCTTTGTCGCTGGCGACGTCAGCAGCGGCATTCATCAATGCAGCCTGTGTCTGACCATGGTCACCACGAGCGGATTCACGGCGGGTCATGCCTTCGATGGCGGCGTCGGCAATGCGTGACGTCACCAAGCGGATGCTGCGGATTGCATCGTCGTTGCTTGGGATGATGTAGTCAATGTTATCTGGGTCACAGTTGGTGTCGACCATTGCCACGACTGGGATACCGACTTTGATGGCTTCGGCCAATGCCAATGATTCTTTGTGTGGGTCGACGATGAAGATAGCACCGGGCAAACGATCCATCGTTTTGATGCCACTGAACACCTTGTACAGCTTCTCGATTTCTTCGAGGCGCTTACCGGCTTCGGCTTTGGTCAAGCGGCTGAAGTCACCGCGGTCACGCTGTGCTTCGAGGTCGGCCAGGTAGCGCAAGCGGCGCCGAATGGTCGAGAAATTGGTCATCGTACCGCCCAACCAGCGCTGCGTGATGTAGTGCTGACCGGCACGGGTTGCTTCCTGCTGGATGGTCTCTTGGGCTTGCTTTTTGGTGCCGACGAACAGCACCTTGCCGCCTGCGGCGACCATGTCGGTGATGTAGTTGTACGCGCCATTCAACCCGTCGACCGTCTGTTGCAGGTCAAGCACGTGGATCCCATTGCGAGCGCCGAAGATGAACGGCTTCATTTTGGGATTCCAACGGCGGGTTTGGTGGCCAAAGTGTGCGCCTGCCTCGAGCAGTGCGCGCAGGGACGCGATCCGGCTGTTGCCTTCAGTCATGGGAGACTCCTTCATCATACGTAGAACGTATCCGCCACCCCCGTCAGCCCGAGTGAGACGCCATGAGCGCAGGATTCACTGGTCGGGAGGTGTGTGATATAGAACACCGCTAGAGATTATACCATACCTGGAGGACGTTGCGCTCATCCATCAGTGGGAGAATCAACCATGCGGTAACGGAAGTCGCAGAACGGAGCCCCTTCCATGATGGTCTGTGTACGTGTCAGACGGATGTCGGCAGAAAACCCCTCGATTAACGCCGCATCGCGATTGCACGAAAACACCGCACCAAGCTCTGCTAGACCTAGAGCGGAGTACAACTCTGCATAACGACATCGGGTCACATTGAACCCAAAGGCAGTCGGACTTTGTTCAATCACATCAATGACCAATGCGTCGTCTTTGGTCCAGAGTTTGAGTGAATCCGCGAAGTTCGCTATCGTCGCTTCGCCATATGCGCGGGCCATCTCGGCCCCCTGGGTGCGTGCGATTTCGGCAATGGTGTCGCGGACCGTTGCGATGACCTGCGCACGGTCGTTCGTCTGCGCAAATGAATCAATCAGTGGTGCCAAGAGGCGTGCTTCGATTTCGCGGCGTGTCAAAACGCCAATGGTGTTGAGTGTGTCGGGTGGAGTCATGTGTTCTCCTTGTAATTAGGCTATACTGCGCGCAGTACTGTTAGACTGAGGTTGGCTATGGCAAACACGACTCCCGAACAACGAGCCCGGCGCGGTTGTCACTTTATAATCCTCTTGTTTGCGGTGTTGACGGGGCTGAATTACATGGATGGTGGCACGGCAAGCCTGCTGTTTCGTATTTTTGGTGTGTGTCTTATTGTCGCAATTATCGCACGGCTTGTGATTGCGACAGACAGGCAGCAGCCCGAACCTCCAGAGGGGAAAAAATGACACACGAACGCTTCTACCACATCGGCTACGGCAGGGGCGATTTCGGCG
>QWQY01000060.1 GCA_003670675.1 Chloroflexota bacterium | reverse complement strand
ATTCTACATCCGCACCACCGACGTAACGGGTTCGATCACGTTGCCAGAGGGTGTCGAGATGGTGATGCCGGGTGACAACATCGAGATGGCCGTGGAACTCATAGTTCCCGTCGCTATCGAAGATGGTCTGCGCTTCGCCATCCGCGAAGGCGGTCGTACCGTCGGCGCCGGCGTCGTGTCCAAGATCACGGACTAAAGCATCCCTGCGGTGATGCCGTGGCGACACGGTATCACCGCATTTACTCTAGGAGCAGCGGGCACTGCCCTTGGTGAGAGCGACAAATCATGACAGCTGCGAACAACAATAATCCGTCGAACATCGTGGCGTGGCTGAACAACAGTGCCGCCATGAAGTTTGTGCGTGAGACCCAAAGCGAACTTCGGAAGGTCACCTGGCCCACGCGTGCCGAAGTCACTCGGTTGACCGTCGTGGTGATGGTCTTGGCCATTTCGGCATCAGTCATTCTGTTCGCAGCAGACGCGCTCTTCGCATGGAGCCTGTTAGAGCTGCAAACGTTGGTTACGCCGCAATAGCGCTGAGCGAGAAAGCGGGGTATCTGTGTCAGAACTGATGGGGACGTCTTCGCAGGCCGATAACTCCACCGATGATGGGTTGCGCTGGTATGTCATTCAGACCTATGCCGGCTACGAAAACAAAGTAACGCGCAATTTGCTCAACCGCATTGCACAGCGCGAAATGCAGCATCTCATCAGTGACGTCATCGTACCAACCGAAGACGAAATCGAAATAAAGAACGGCCAACGCCGCACCATCCAACGCAAAGTCTACCCAGGCTATGTGTTGATTCGGATGCAGCTGACGGACGATACGTGGTACTTGGTGCGTAATACACCAGGTGTTTCCACATTTGTAGGGAACGGCAACAAACCGTCCCCACTCGATGAACAAGAAGTACGCACCATCCTGCGCACAATGGAAGCGGACGAGCCGAAGGTACGGGTCACGTACACCGTCGGTCAGACCGTCAAAATCATCGATGGACCATTCACCGACTTTGAAGGTGTGGTGGACTCTATCGACCAGGATCGTGGCCGTGTTCGCGTATTGGTTTCATTTTTTGGTCGTGAAACCCGAGTCGATCTCGACTTCTTGCAGGTGACCAAAGGCGTCGAATAAGGAGCAGTTCTGTGGCTAAAAAAGTAACCGGCGTTATCAAGCTTCAGTTGCCAGCAGGCAAGGCAACCCCAGCACCACCGGTCGGTCCGGCGTTGGGTAGCTATGGTATCAACATCATGGCCTTCGTGAAGGACTACAACGAGAAGACCTCTTCTCAGTTGGGAAGCACTATCCCTGTCGAAATCACCGTCTACAGCGATCGATCTTTCACCTTCATCCTCAAGACCCCACCCGCATCCGACTTGCTCCGCAAGGCAGCCAAGGTCGAGCGCGGTTCGGGCACCCCAAATCGCACCACAGTCGGCTCGATTACCCGCAAGCAATTGCGCGCACTTGCCGAACAGAAGATGACCGATTTGAACGCTGTCTCAGTCGAAGCCGCCGAAAACACCATCGCCGGCACCGCACGCAGCATGGGTATCAAGATTACCGAATAATTCTATAGCTCGTGGGAGGGGCACGCCCCGTATGCACCACGTGGAGGACAACATGGCAAAGAAACACGGGAAGAAATACCTCGAGGCAGCAAAGAAGGTCGACGAGAGCAAGCTGTATGCTCCAGCCGACGCCATCCGTTTGGTCAAAGAGACGTCGTACACCAAGTTCGACGGCTCGGTCGAGGTTCACCTGCGCCTCGGCATCGACCCACGCCAAGCGGACCAAAACATCCGCTCCACCGTCGCCCTGCCACACGGTACCGGCAAAACCGTCCGTGTGTTGGTCTTCGCACAAGGTGATGCTGCAGTCGCAGCGCGCGAAGCCGGCGCAGATTTCGTTGGTGCCGACGAGTTGATCGCTCAGATCGACCGCGAGAATTTCTTCGACTTCGATATCGCCATCGCCACCACCGACATGATGGCCAAGGTCGGCCGCGTCGCCCGAAAGCTCGGACCACGTGGCTTGATGCCGAACCCCAAGTCTGGCACCGTTGTCGCTGGCGACGACCTGGCACGCACCATCAAGGAAGTTCGCGGTGGTCGTGTTGAGTTCCGTAATGACAAGACCGGTTTGTTGCACGTCGCCGTCGGGAAGGTCAGCTTCACCGACGAACAGATCACCCAGAACATCGCGTCCCTGATGGAGTCCGTCAAGGCTACCAAGCCGTCGTCCATCAAAGGTACCTTCGTTCGATCCGTGACGTTCACAAGCACCATGGGACCTGGCATCGCCGTAGACCCGACGGCAGCACAGGCCATGTCGACCAACTAGACCAAACCACCGCAAACCGGGTTGCATGCGACTCGGTTTGTCTGGTATACTCCAACAGGAACTTCATACGACCAGAGACCGTCGGCGCCGCTCAGGCATAAAGGGGTACATCCCTACCGACCGAGGTGAGCCCCCCACACTTGCTGTGTACGGGTTACCGCGTCTCGTATGCGGTAACCCGTTTGGTTATCTCTAATCTACACAAGGAGGGGGGTGAATTATGCCAACACAACGCAAAATCGAGACAGTTTCTGAATTGACCGAAAAGATGTCACGGATGCAAGCCGTCATCGTTGCAGACTACCGCGGTATCACCGTGGCCGAAGTAACGAAGCTGCGCAACAAAATCCGTCCGCTCGGAGGTGAATTCATTGTCGCCAAGAACACGCTTGCCTTGATTTCTGCCAAAGAGACCGGTTATGCCGGGATCGAGCCTGCTTTGAAGGGCCCTACCGCACTATGCTTCGCCTATGGTGATGTCGCAGCAGTGGCCAAAGCCATCAAGGAAGTCAACGCCGAAATCAAAAAGCTGTCGTTCCGTGGCGCTATGCTGGGTACGGTGTACATTGACGGTGCTGATGCACTCGACAAAGTCGCCAGCGTACCTACTCGCCCAGAAATCCTGTCCCAAATCGTCGGAGTCATCGCCGCACCACTTACCGGTGTCGTCGGTATCCTCGACAGTGTCGCCACTGGCGTCATCTACGCGGTTCAGGGTCGTGCCGACAAACTCGGCGGCGACGACAAGGCTGCCTAAACAGCCCTGCGTCCACCATTCATCTGTGTATCAACATTACTTCTGAGGAGTACTACTGTGTCCGACAAAATCAACAACATTGTGAGCGCAATCGAAGAGCTGAACGTTCTCGAACTGGTCGAGCTGAAGAAGACCATGGAAGACAAGTGGGGCGTTACCGCCGCCGCTCCGATGATGATGGGTGCTATGGCACCTGCAGCTGGTGCTCCTGCAGCAGCAGCCGAAGAAAAGACCGAATTTGACGTCATCCTCAAGGATGCCGGCGCAAACAAGATCAACGTCATCAAGGTCGTTCGCGAAATCACCAGCCTGGGCCTCAAAGAAGCCAAGGACCTGGTCGATGGCGCACCAAAGGCCGTCAAGGAAGCTGCTTCGAAAGAAGAAGCCGACCAGATCAAGGCCAAGTTGGTCGAAGCTGGCGCAACCGTCGAAATCAAGTAATACTGATTTCGCACAGACCGGCCGAGGCAATTGCCTCGGCCGGTTTGCTATAGAATCGACCACCCACTATGCGTATACCCATCAATCGCGACAACGACCACGAACTGCTCGGATTTGTCATCTCTGTCGCCGACCGCTGGCGCGCACTCACTGTCTTTGGCGGTATCCTCGCCACATTTGCATCTGAGAGCGACGCGCGCGCGCATGTCGTCCGCCGCGGGCTGCCGTCACTCGCCGCACACTGGCAATACTATGACACGAGTGCAGACCAATGGCATACCTGCCTCATCCAAGAGGCGAATGAAACAACCGTCACTATTGTGCTCGGCTATGTGTCTGAACGAGGTGCTCCAACCAAAACACTCTCGGCCGACGATTTTGCCCGCGGCGACATCCTCACCCTCGAATAACACGACGAGCGGCACGACGGGCCGTGCACACGCGTGCCGACGCTGTCCGGCGGCGACGTTTGTATGGTGCACCGCACCATACGGAGGCCTGCCGACAGGAGCCGCCGCCACCAGCATCTGATGCGACGCAGGCGTAGCCTTTTCCCATAAAAAGAAAAACCTACATCTCTTTATCGGGCAACTGCATGCGCTGTTGCCACGACACCGCCTGCCCAATCCCCGTGGCTAGATCAATGGTCGGTGTATAGCCGAGGAGTTCTTTGGCACGGCGCAAATCGGCTATGTAATAGGACACCTCGCCGACCCGTTTGCTCTCTTCGATGCGGATGTCGGGGTGGGCATTGCCGACCGCAGCAGCCACATACTGTGCCATCTCGACCAATGTACTTCCTACCCCATACGCCAGGTTGATGGTGGCGGCAGTGATGCGCCGGTGCGCCAGTGCGTCGATTCCACGTAGGATGCCGGCTACACAATCGTCGACATGAGTGAAATCGAGCTTTTTTTCGCGCCCATAGACCGTCACCGGTCGTCCTGCGTGGAGTTCGCGGATAAACAGCGGGATGACCCGTTCCATCCGCTCGATATCGTTGTCATAGCGACCATAGACATTTGAAAAGCGAAACACAATGTATGCCAGCCCGTAGCACCGTGCATACGAATAGACCAGTGACTCACCGGCGATCTTGCTGGCCGAGTATGGGCTTTCGGTGTAGGCGAAGTCTGCGGTCTGCTCGTCGGTCAAATATCGATGGATGTCGCCGTAGACCTCACGCGATGACGCAAAGACGACGGGGAGCCGTTGCGCACGGCAGTACTCGAGGACATTGAAGGTCGAATTAATGTTTTCGAGCGCGCGGTGCGGATGTTCGACGAGCTCGTGCACCTTGGCATTGGCCGCCAAATGGACGACGACGTCGACTGCTGGGTAGGCTGTACCACCAATACCGCCAGCAAAATCGCGATACGGCATGCCAAGGTCCTGCAACAGGGTGGGGAAGGCATCGGTCCAGGTGTTTTGGCGGCGATCGACCCCAAAGACCGTATGCCCCTGCGCCAACAACGCCAGGCCGAGATTGGTGCCGATTTGGCCGCTCGAACCAGTAATCAGTACACGCATATGCCCTCACCATCCGTCAAAAAAGGGCAATCGACCGTGTGCCGATTGCCCCGTTGCTCGTGCTGACGCAGACTGCTAGATGTGCGTCACCCAGTTGATACCATTGCGAAAAATCGCCAAACCATCGCCGTGCGTGCGTGACTCACGGGTCCAGCGCGGATGTTGCCACGGGGTCAACGCATTCTCGGGGTGCGGCATCATCCCCATTATCCGACCCGATTCGTCGCAGACGGCGGCGATCCCACGATACGAACCGTTGGGGTTGGCCGGGTATGCCTCGGTCGGCTGACTTTCTGTATCGAGATAGCGGAAGGCGACCTGCCCCTTGGCGCCGAGGGCATCCAGCGCGGCATCGGACTGCATCACGAAGCGACCCTCACCGTGTGCAACCGGCACTTCGATGGGCGCTTCGATACCCTGTGTGAACACACTCCGGCTCGCCCCGCCGGCCAGGCGTACCCAGCGGCATTCGAACCGGCCAGACGCGTTGTGGGTGAGCGACGCACTCCGCTGCGACAGCGTAGCGCCGGGGAGCAGACCAGATTTGACGAGCACTTGGAACCCGTTGCAGATGCCGAGGATGGCACGCCCGTCTTCGACGAAGCGGCGCATCTGGTCTTCGAGCCGATGCCGTATGTCGAGTGCCAGCATCGCGCCTGCACCAAGGTGGTCGCCATACGAAAACCCGCCCGGCACAATCAGCATTGCATAGTCTTGGAGGGACACAGAGCCGTCGATGAGTCGCCCAATGTGCACGATGTCGGGGGTGCCACCGGCCATGGTCACGGCACGGGCCGCATCGCCGTCACGGTTGATCCCTGCTGCACGTACGATGATGACACGTGGGTTCATGCCGTTACTCCCATCGGAATTCTATCTCGACCTCGCCGATGCGGATCCGGTCGCCCGGTCGCAGTGGCTGGGGAGTCTGTGCGGCGACGGGCATCCCGTTGAGTTGGGTCCCATTGAGCGAACCGAGGTCTTGGAGCAAATGCTCGCCGTTCTGTTCGATGATGAGCGCGTGACTGCGTGAGGCAACGCCACGATCATAATCGGCCAGGTCTATCTCGGGGAACAAGCGATTGGCCGGGTCACGGCGCCCGATACGGGCGGGGAAGCGGTCCAAACGGACGCGATTGGATCCCCGAGGCGATGCCACGATAAGCAACACCGTCTGTTTGTCTTCGCCACCGAGGGGCTTACCGCAGCTATTGCAGAAGCGCGAATCGATGCGATTGACGTGGCGGCAGCTTTTGCAGGTCTGCACCCCCTCGGTGTGGCCGGCAGGGATGATGGGCGGCGGCGTGACACCGACCGTCGGGTCGTTGTAGGGCTCCCCGAGGCAGGCCAACAGGGCTTCGGCCATTTCGCCGGCGGATTGAAAGCGTTTGTCGGGGTCGTGCTCCATCGCCTTGACGATGATTTCTTCGAGCTCGGGGGTCACTGTTGCATTCAAACGGCGCACCGAACCAATGGTCGGCTGATGCAATGGCACCGGCGTGATATTGGTGAGCAGATGGAGCAACGTCGAGCCGAGACCATAGACGTCGGAACGGGCATCGGTCTGCCCTTTGCCGTATTGCTCGGGTGGGGCGTAGCCGGCCGAACCCATGGCTACGGTGTCTTTACTCTGGCCTTTTTTGTGGGTCCGTGCGACACCAAAGTCGATAAGCTTGATGACGCGGTCTGCCCGGAGCATCACATTTGATGGTTTGATATCGCGATAGATAATCGGTGGAGTGCGGGTGTGCAGATACTCGAGGACCCGTGCCACCTGGATGCACACGCTACTGACCTGGACTGCCGCCAATGGTGCATTGACGGTACGGATCCGCTCATCGAGCGTCTGCCCCGGCACAAACTCCATCACGATGCATGGCCACTGGTTGTGGGTGAATATTTCGGAGACTGCAGGCAAATTGGGATGCGCCAAACTCCGCAGAAGCTCGGCTTCTTGGAGGAACAAACGGCGCTGATCAGACTCTTCGACCGGGCGCATCTCTTCGGTCGGGAAGAGCTCTTTGAGCGCCCATACGGTATGGTCAGCCATGCGCATGACACGGTACACCGCCCCCATCCCGCCTCGACCAATCATGGCCAACACGCGATAATCGGAGAGCGCCCCCGTGACAATGCTGTTGTTTGCTAAATACTCTCTCATAGACCATTTCGTTCTGCGCGATGGTGTATTTTAGCATTTTCTCGGCATCAGAAAATGAGAATACAGGCGCGATGTTTCGTACGCGCTCGCTGGCCACCAATCTAGACGAAACCTAAACAATATATTGACAATCTAATGATGGGATACAGGTATGATAAGGATTAATCGAACAGAAAGGGAAACACATGTTCTCGATCAAACGGATGCTCATGGGGCTGATCGCACTCTTTGCGGTGATCCAACTCATCCCCGTCCAACGTACAAATCCGCCCGAGGGTGACCCGATTGTATTCACGAATCCACAGGCAGCGGCAATTGCACAGCGTGCCTGCTACGCGTGCCATGCCAACACGAACACATGGGAATGGTATTCGTACATTGCACCGGTGTCGTGGATTTATGTCGACCATGTCACCGAAGGGCGACAGAAGCTGAACTTTTCGGACATCGCAGCCACCATCGCCAATAACGCAGAGGGTGGCGAAGGGATGATCCAGCGCGCCCATGCCGAAGAAGAAACCGAGAGCGGCGAGACGGGCGGGGCCAATGGCGGCGCAGCCGAGCTGATTGATGAAGTTGCCGAATCCATGCAAAAAGGCGAAATGCCACCTTCATACTATTTTCTGACGCATTATGCGGATGCAACGATGACCACCGAAGAGCAAGCCATCTTGGTTCAAGGCATGCGCGACGCACTCGCAGGCAGATAATCAGCGAACCAAGCCGCATGGCGTGTGCACCACACAATGGAACATGCCATGCATCGGCAATTGTCGTACCTAGGCGCTGTTTGTCGCGCGGCACCACAATCTCGATGATGGGTGCGGGTGTATGCGTGTGTGTCATGCCCAGCCGAAATATATTTGCATTCATGTTTTTCGTATGGTACTATTGAAGCAACGAGTTGCGGGAGTGGCTCAGTTGGTAGAGCGAAACCTTGCCAAGGTTTAGGTCGCGAGTTCGAATCTCGTCTCCCGCCCCATTTCTGAACCGGGCATCGATGCACATCGATGTCCGGTTTTTCTATCGTACTGCATAGCATAGAGGAGTCGCACATGGACATCGGAATCATCGGTCTCGGCCGTATGGGTGCGGGCATGGCGCGGCGCTGGTTGCGGCATGGACATCGCGTCGTCGTCAACAACCGGAGCCACGACCCTATCCGTGAACTCGAGAAAGACGGCGCTGTCGGCGCCTACGACCTGCAAGCACTGGTCGACGCATTGCCGGCACCCCGGGCGATCTGGGTCATGTTGCCCAGCGGTGCGACCACCGAGGCAATGATCGACAATTTGTCCACCCTCCTCAGCCCCGGTGATACCATCATCGACAGCGGCAACACCAACTTCAATGACGATATGCGCCGTGCACCGGTCCTCGCGGCCAAAGGCATCAACTACATCGACCAAGGGACATCGGGCGGGATCTGGGGGCTCGAGCTTGGCTTTTGTCTGATGGTCGGTGGCGACACCGCCGTTGTCAAGCGCCTCGAACCGGCCTTCATCGACTTGGCCCCCAAAGACGGTTATTTGCACGCTGGCCCGGTCGGCAGCGGTCACTTCGTCAAGATGGTCCACAACGGCGTCGAATACGGCATGATGCAGGCGTATGCCGAAGGCTTTGAAATCATGCAGGCCCGCAAAGATTTCAACCTCGACATGCATGCCATCTCGAAGGTCTGGAACCACGGCAGCGTGGTCCGTTCGTGGTTGCTCGAATTGGCCGAAGACGCCTTCAAGCAGGATCCACAATTGAGCGAACTGAAGGGCTATGTGGAAGACAGCGGCGAAGGTCGCTGGACCATTCAGGCTGCCATTGACCTCGATGTGCCAGCACCAGTCATCACGTTGTCGTTGTTCGAGCGCTTCCATTCGCGCCGACCACACTCATACGCAGCCAAGGTCCTCGCAGCACTGCGCAAGGGCTTTGGTGGGCACGCTATCAAAAAGGCCGAATAACGCAGGTCCGGTGAGCAGTGCTGGTGAAGTTCCATGCACTATTTGAGTGGGGCTTTTTGCAAAAAGCCCCACTCTATAATTACACTCGCACGCTCTGCGTCGCTTCGTGGTCGAGCTTGTTCCCAATCCGGTTGCGGTGGTAATCGCGCTGGCGAAATGTGTTTTTGACGGGCGAGAGTGCATCACGATGCACGCATACTGGATTGTTGTGGTACAGT
>QWQY01000006.1 GCA_003670675.1 Chloroflexota bacterium | reverse complement strand
CGAACTCGACGTGATGCGTGATTACCGCATGGACGACGCCAACGATCTGCATGCCCGCTACCGCGAAGTGATGCGCTGGTCCGCGACGCACGGCTTGCACTGGGACGCACTCGGTATCGACATCAGCGCAGACGTGCGTGACACCGTCCGCTTCGGCGACAACCCAGCACTCGACGTCAACACCTTTCTCAAGCGCATCACCAACCGCTGGCACATCGATGCCGCTACCACCAGCTACCAAAACCTGTTGTCGCTCATACGGGCCGATGGTCATCGCGTCGAAAGCTACGAAATCCCCTTTGTCCGCGACGACCGCGTCAGCGGCTCGACGTTGGCACGGCGCCTGTTGGGGCTGCCTGCCATCGCCGCAGACATGGTCGTTGTGCGACTCTATAGCAGTCATGCACGACCGTACGGTCCTGGCTTGATCGCAGCGTATGCACCCGAATGTGCCGTTGTCGCAATCGGTGACGTCGACAGCGACGGTACGAATCTGCCTATGAGTGAACACGAACTGTGGCGCGATCTGCAGCATGTATCGGCCTGCGGGGTAGCGCATGTCTATATCGCCGGGTTCCCCGCCATCGTCGCACACGGATGGCATCCAGCAATTTTGGCAGGAGGGTGGGTCAAACGGACGCTCCCGCCCGCCGAAGAAGTCCACCATCAGATAGCCCGGATGCGTGCAGGCGTGCGTGCATTGCTCTGGGCGGGCGCGCGTCCCACCGTGCTGTTACCACTATTGATCCCCGTTCTCATGTTGGTACGTCGCATGGTTCGTAATCACGATGTCGTATCCGATGCCGCTGATTCGGGGAGCAACGCTCGGTGAACATCAGTACGCTCCACACCGTTTGGGACATTCCGACTCCCTGGGATTTCGACATGCTGGCGAGTCGCTCGCACAACCATTTGGCGTTGGTACGCGCTGCTGACGACCAAGAGTATGTATTGTGCACCTACGCCAGTAGCGATCCAGCCCCCGTGCAGTACGTGCAAACCATCTTGCACCAGATTGACCCACATGCAATGCCGTTTCGCATCCCCACTGCCGTAGCGACCCGTACGGGCGGCTACGTGCACACCCATGACGACGGCTATCGGGTCTGGGTGGCCTCGCTGACCCCGCTGCTCAACGGCGATCACCCGTCGCCCGAAGACACGGCAGCCGCCACGCGTGCCGGGATGGCACTCGGGTTGATCAATCAACAGTTCGCGCAGGTGCGTCTGCCAGCCCAACCATGCCCGACCCCGCCATTTGCTGCATTGACGCAGATCCATCCGGCCATCACCAATCCCGAGATGAACGTCCATGTCGCGCCGTTGTCGGTCGACCGTGTGGTCAAACTGATGGAGGTGGTTGAACAGTGCCAGGCGTTCGCTACCCGCACCGCACAGCTCCCGCAACAACTCATCCATGGCGATTACACACCGACCAACGTGCTCTGTAGCGACGACGCAGTCACTGCCGTCCTCGACTTCGAGCGCGTCCATCTCGATGCCCGCATCTACGACCTCGCGATTGCCCTGTCGTCGTGGTGCACGTTTGACGATACTTATGACCGCCGCGTCTGGCGGGCGCTCGGCAGTGGCTACTGCCGGGTGATTGGCTTGGACCCGTTCGAACGCGATGCCCTCCTCGATGCGCTCCGAATGGTCCGTTTGCATCGTTTGCTGCGGACCCTGGGCGAATACCAAGCAGGGACGGTGACCAAGGTCCACGTCGAGCGTGCCGCTGCTGCCATGCTCGCCTACGAGTCGTGGCGCAAACGCCGCAGCGAAGAAGCACGCTTTGATATCCAAAGTTGGTCCATATGATCAGACACCCGCTTGCACACCCCGCCCGTAGTGCGTTTTTGCGTGCCATGGCACCACCTGCCCCCGACATCCTCGAGGCAGCGCTGTGCATCGCCTGGGAGGACCAAGACAGCGATCGGCGCAGTATGACGCGGCTCATGCTCGACGACATGGCAGACGCTATCAGCACCCAAATCGAATCAGCCGAGACCCTGCTCGATCACATCAATGTCATCAACATGGCGTTCTTCGACGACTTGGGATTCCACGGCAACGAGGCAAACTACAACGCGATCGCCAACAGCTACCTCGACCAGGTCATGCTCAATCGCACCGGGTTGCCCATCACGTTGTCGTTAATCTACATTGCATTGGCCCGACGCTGCGGCCTCGCCTTCCATGGTGTCGCCCTGCCCGGGCACTTCATGGTGCAGTTCCGCCCGCGCAACGCCGACCCCATCATCATCGACCCGTTCCGCGGCGGCAAGCGCTGGAGCATGAGCGAAGTGGCTGGCTATCTGCACCGCAATGGCCAACACAGCAATGTCCAAGAGTGGCTGATCCCGCCCACACCCGAACAAATCATCGTGCGCGTGTTGCGCAATCTCAAAGGCAGCCTGGTCATGCATGGCAACTACCCTGCCGCCGCTAGCGCCATCGAGCGCATCCTCGTTGTCGAACCGAGTTCGGCTGTCGATGTCCGTGATTATGGGCTCATCCTGTCGCGCCTCGATCGCCCCGCTCAGAGCATCGCCTACCTCGAACGCTATGCCCACCTCTCGCCCCAAGCCCCCGATCTGCAGAGTATCCGCCACCACGCCAAAACCGTCCTCGGCAGAGTAGAAAACTAACAATATTCGTTTTTCGACAAATGTATTTTGTATCTGACGACACACCCACTGCATGCATCGGTGGGTGTGTTTGTGCATCGTACATATGGGGAAAGGAATCGCGGGGGTGTGCTCTGCCGGTGCGTCTGTCGTGCGGTGCTGGACAGGCGTCGGCGGTAGATGGTGTGTGGGGGGTGATGGGGACACAGAAAACCGCCCGCCGCGCGCTCCCCGCATTGGGTTGCCGAACTTCCGCGTGGCGGTGCTGACCAACACGCCCCGGGTCGTCACAGCGATGCTCCTCATGCAGTACGAGACAAACAACAGAGCGACACCAACCGGTGTCGCGCTGTGTGGATTGGGCCGTTTGGGTGCGTCGGTTAGTAGAGTTTGCCTTCGCGCTTGCTACCGGTGTAGTCGATGTAGACCGCTTTGGTCTCGGTATAGAAGTCGAATACCTCGGTCCCTTGTTCGCGCGGGCCGACGCCGGTGTTTTTGAGGCCACCGAAGGGCATCTGCGCCTCGCCACCGAGGGTGGGCGAGTTGACGTGGGTGATACCGGTCTCGATTTCGTGGATGTAGCGGAACGAACGGTTCAAGTCGCGGGTGTAGATACTCGATGTCAGGCCGAATTCGCAGGAGTTGGCAGCGTCGAGGGCTTCGTCGAACGATTCGACGCGCACAATCGACAGCACGGGGCCGAAGATTTCTTCGTTGTGGATACGCATATCGGTGCGTACTTTGTCGAAGATGGTCGGATTGACAAAGAACCCATGCGCGGTCTCGGCACTAGTAGGTTTGTCGCCACCGACGAGGAGCTCCGCCCCTTGGTTTTTGCCGATGTCGATGTAGTCCATGACGGTTTTGAGTTGGGATGCGTCGACGCTGGGGCCCATGTCGGTGTCGGCCTCGAGCGGGTTGCCGATCTTCATGGCGTGGACCTTGGCCAGCAGGCGCTCGAGGAACGCGTCGGCCACGGCGTGCTGGATGACCACCCGGCTCGTTGCCGTACAGCGTTGCCCCGATGACCCAAAGGCACCCGAGTAGACGCCGGCGACGGCCAAATCGAGGTCGGCATCGTCGCAGACGATAACCGGGTTTTTGCCGCCCATCTCGCATTGCGCGCGGATGCCACGGCCTGCTGCCCGCTTGTAGATGCCCAAGCCGATGTCGGTCGAACCCGTGAAAGACACTAGGCGCACATCGGGGTGGTCGACAAAGGTATTGCCCACTTCGCCACCTGAGCCGATGATCATGTTGAGCACGCCGGCCGGCAGACCTGCGTCGACGAAGCAGTGCATCAACAGCTCGGCAGTCGCTGGTGTCAACGAAGCTGGCTTGAAGACGACGGTATTGCCGGCGACCAGGGCAGGGGCTATCTTCCAGATGGGGATGGCAGCGGGGAAGTTCCACGGCGTAATCAAGGCTGCGACGCCGACGGGTTCCTTCATCGTATAACCGACGTTATCGGCCAGTTCGAGGGGGATGACCTCGCCGTTCAGGCGCCGGCCATGGGCCGCACAGAATTCGCTGATGTTGATGGCGCGTTGGAGTTCGCCCAGTGCCTCGCTGAGCAGCTTGCCTTCTTCGCGGGTGAGGGTGCGGGCGATTTCTTGGCGGCGTTCGCCCATCAGTTGGGCGGCTTTGGCGACGATGGCGCCACGTTTGGGGGCAGGCATGCGCTTCCAGCTTTTGAAGGCTTTGGCAGCGGCATCGACGGCAGCAGCTGCTTCTTCTTTGGTCGACAAGACGACCTCGCCGAGGATATCACGGGTATCGGCGGGGTTGGTATTGAGGATGCGCTTGCTGCCCGTTGATTGGACGAACTCGCCGCCGATGAAGTTTTTGTAGACCTGCATGGTAGTTCCTTATGCGACGTACGCATCGACGATGTCGAGTGCTTTGTCGATGACGGCCAGACCTTCGCGCAGTTGCGCTTCGGTGATGGTCAACGGCGGATTGACGAAGAACGTATGCCAGCGCACAAAGGTGAACACGCCGTGTTCGCGCAAGAAGGCGTTGAATGCCGGCATCGGTCCGAGCTCGGTCGGTTTGGGGTTGTAGGGGGTCAGTGCTTCGCGCGTCTCGCGGTTTTTGACCAGCTCGACGATGCTGAACAAGCCAATCGACCGGACGTCGCCGATAGACGGGTGCTTGGCCTTGAGTTTGTTGAGCTCGACGGCCAAGATGTCGCCCATGCGCGCGGCGTTTTCGATCAGGTTATCGGATTTGTAGACGTTGATACAGGCCACCGCAGCGGCACAACCGACCGAATGGGCGTTGTAGGTCAAGCCGGCCAGCAGGGGTTTGTCTTCGAAGTATTCGGCAATCGTGTCGGTCACGACCGCTGCACCGAGGGGCACATAGGCCGAGGTCAGGCCTTTGGCCATGGTCATGATGTCGGGTACGACGTTCCAGTGATCGACGGCGAACCATTTGCCGGTACGGCCAAAGCCACTCATCACCTCGTCGCAGATCAGCATGATGCCGTATTTGTCGCACAGCATACGCAGACCCTGCATGTATCCCTCGGGCGGGATGATGATGCCGTTGGTGCCGACGACGGACTCGACCACGATGGCGGCCACGGTGTGCGGCCCTTCGAACTGGATGATGTCTTCGATGCTGTTGAGGCAGTCCATCGTGCAGCCGTCTTTGCTGCCACAGAAGCGGCAGCGATAGCGATACGGGTCAGGGGCACGGACGATACCGGGGATGCCCGGCTCGGCGCCCCAACGGCGCGGGTCGCCGGTCATGGTGATGGCGCCGGCCGTTGCGCCATGATACGAACGGTAGCGCACGATGATTTTGTGGCGGCCGGTGACCGTGCGGGCGATTTTGATGGCGTTTTCGTTGGCTTCGGCGCCGCCGTTGGTAAAGAACGCTTTGGTCAGATTGCCGGGAGTTATCTCGCGCAGCAGGTTGCCCAATTCGGCGCGGATTGCAGTGGTGGCTGCCGTCGGCGCGACATACGCGATTTGTTTGAGCTGCGCGGTGATTGCATCGATGACGCGCTGGTCGCCGTGACCGATGTTGACGCACATCAACTGCGAGTTGAAGTCCATGTAGCGCTTGCCGTCTGCGTCCCACAGATAAATGCCCTCGGCGCGGTCGATGACCATCGGTTTGATGGCTTTCTGCGACGTCCATTCGTACAACGTGGTCTCACGCGTCAGATCGAGGATCTCTTGGCGGGTGCGTGGTGGCGTGGTCATGCGACCTCCCATGCGTCTAAATCAGTGCTCTTGCGCCATTGTACGCCGTCTTTACGGGGCACGTCAATGACTGCGCAAACGTGTGCGCAACGAGGCAGTAGCGGGCTGATGGTGTGATGCGGTGTAAAATATGCGGAGCACCGTTGCTACAAGGAGTACCCGATGAAAATCACCGGTATCGAGCTGTTCACCGTCCCGCCGCGTTGGTTGTTCCTCAAAATCAGCACCGACGAAGGTATCAGCGGCTGGGGTGAACCCATCGTCGAGGGCCGCGCCGCGACCACTGCCGCAGCCGTGAACGAGCTGAGCGAATATCTCATCGGTCGCGACCCCAACGACATCGAAGACATCTGGCAGGTGCTCTACCGCGGCGGGTTCTACCGCGGCGGCGCATTGGCGATGAGTGCCATCGCCGGCATCGACCAGGCATTGTGGGATATCAAAGGCAAGCGCTACGGCGTGCCGATTTATCAGTTGATGGGTGGCGCAGTCCGGCATTCGATCCGAGTCTATTCGTGGATCGGTGGGGACCGCCCGCAGGATATCGCAGAATCCGCCAAAAAAGCCGTGGCGCAGGGCTTTTCGGCGCTCAAAATGAACGCCACCGAAGAGTTGATGTACCTCGACACCCCTGGCAAAATCGATCTGGCCGCAGAGCGTGCCGCCGCCGTGCGTGAGGCCGTCGGGCCAGATGTCAGCTTCGCCATGGACTTCCACGGTCGTGTCCATCGGCCGATGGCCAAGGTCCTGGCCCGCGCGCTCGAGCCGCATCAATTGTTGTTCATCGAAGAGCCGGTCTTGTCCGAAAACTACGAGGCAATCCGCGATATTGTGAACACCGCATCGATTCCGATTGCCTTGGGTGAGCGCTTGTTCTCGCGCTGGGACTTCAAGCGCATCTTGGCCGAGGGCTTGGTCGACGTCATCCAGCCCGATTTGTCGCACGCCGGCGGCATCACCGAATGCAAAAAAATCGCTACCATGGCCGAGGCCTACGACGTCGCCCTGGCGCCGCACTGCCCGCTCGGGCCGATTGCGCTGGCGGCCTGTCTACAAATCGACGCTACCTGCCACAACGCCACTATCCAAGAGCAGAGCTTGGGCATCCATTACAACAAGGGCAATGATCTGCTCGACTATCTCGTCGATCCGACCGTGTTCAAGTATGACAATGGCATGGTCAAAATCCCCACCGGGCCTGGCTTGGGCATCGAAATCAACGAAGAATACGTGCGCGCCAAAGCCAAAGAAGGCCACAACTGGAAGAACCCCATCTGGCGCCACAAAGACGGCTCCGTCGCCGAGTGGTAATCGCCATGCACCTGCGTGCATGGCGATGGCAAGGGAGAGGTACACCTCTGTGCATGGCGATGGACGTAGGCGCGAGGTCGTCATGCCACGCGAAGCGGGGTACTCGCCCGGAAAACCGACGTGCATGGCGATGGCAAGGGCGAGGATATTGAAAAGCGGGCGAGGTCGTCATGCCCCGCGAAGCGGGGTACTCGCCCCTTTCTTTTGTTTACAGCAAGCAAGCTTGCTTCCTTCATTGCTTTTCATTATAATTTTGGCAACGTGAAGGAAGACGCACCATGAAAATGACCATCGATCTGCCCGAAGAGCTCATCAAAGCCATCAAAATCCGGGCTGCCCAAGAACAACGCACCGTGCGCGAGTTGGTAGCGGCGTATCTGACCGACGGGTTTTACCCGAGTGACGCTGCGCCGACGCCGGCACCGACAGCGACAGCGGCAGCGACCGATATCGAGATGGCGCCGTGGGGCTTACCGATTATTCGGAGCATTCCGGGATCACTGCCGTGCACGATGACGGGTGAAGAGACCATCGAGTTTATCAACAACGCGCTCACGGAACTGGACTACGAAAGATATCTGAATGCTATACGACGCTAACATGTGGGTGGCGCTGTTGGTCGCGCAGCATGGCACTAAATTGCTGGAGGCAAGCTTGCTTCCTTCCTTGCTTTTTTTGCTATAATTTTGGCAATGTGGAGGAGAACGCACCATGAAAATGACCATCGATCTGCCCGAGGAGCTCATCAAAGCAATCAAAATCCGGGCTGCCCAAGAACAACGCACCGTGCGCGAGTTGGTAGCGGCGTATTTGACCGACGGGTTGTACCCGAGTGACGCTGCGCCGACGCCGGCACCGACAGCGACCGATATCGAGATGGCGCCGTGGGGCTTGCCGATTATTCGGAGCATTCCGGGATCACCGCCGTGCACGATGACGGGTGAGGAGTGGATTGAGTTCGTCAATACCTCGTTGACTGAGCTTGATTACGAAAGATACGAGAATGCTATACGACGCTAACGTGTGGGTGGCGCTGTTGATTGCGCAGCATGTCCACAATGAGCGGGCGAGGCAGCATTTTGATGCGCTCGATGCAGGGCAGTATGTCTTGTTGACACAGAGCGTCCGGATTAGTGTGTCACGCATACTGACGCTGCGGAGCCTGCATTCCTCATGCTCGATAGAACCAATCACCAACACTGCAGCGTTCGACTACCTGGCGCGCATCACCCAATCACCCAAGGTGCGCAACGTGCTCGAACCAGCCGAGCTGTTTGTGACGTGGCGCGATCTTGCTGCCCACCCGCACCCAGCCCCCAACCGCTGGATGGATGCCTATTTGTGTGCTGTTGCGCGCCACGCCGGTGTACCCATCGTGACGCTCGACCGCGGTATGCTCCACTATGCACAGTATGGGGTGGATGTCGTGGTGCTGTGATGGTTCATCGGGGGAGCGATCACGCATAGTACCCGCACACGCACGTGTGCGGGTATGACGGTTCGAGACCGTAGGGGCGAGGTACCCCGCTTCGCGGGGCATGACGACCTCGCCTGCACTAAAGAAATTCAGCGCTGTTTGATCTCGATATCGCCGGCGGTGGTCGTCAGGGTGAGGCGCACGGCCGCTGGTTCGCCCGTTTCGCCCGAAGCATGGAACGCAATATCACTTTTGATTTCGCCGACGGTCGTAGACGCATCGACCTCGGTCTCGTACCCCCGATCAACGGCGACTTCGATGTCGCCTGCCATCGTGTTGGCGGTAATCACGCATGGGGCGTGGACGTCGATCGAAATATCACCGCCTGCAGAATGTGCATTGACGGTCGACTGCGCAGTAATCGATAGTTCGATGTCGCCGCCAGCGGTACGTACGTCGCCTTCACCGGCGATGACGGCCTCGATGTCGCCGCCCGCGCTGTGGATACGGCAGCGTTGCGCGATTGCATCTGACGTGTCGACTTCGCCGCCCGTGGTCGTGAGATCCAGACGAGCAAAGCGACCGACCAGGGTACAGTCGCCGCCGGTTGCGTTCAACGTCACACTACTATCTGCCGGCAAAAACACATCGATACCCGACACTTTGAGCTCGCGCGACGGCATGGCGTTTGCATCAATGCGCAATACACCGCGAGCACCGTCGAACCCCCAGCCTGGACCGTCTGGCGCGAGGACCGTATCCCCACGTACCTTCGAGAATGTCACCAGAATCGTCGGTGCATCGTGGGTTTGGATGTGCACATCGCCATGGATCACTGTGAGGTTTGCCGTGACCGGCCCCTCTGCCATATAGGTGAGTGCGGGAGTAGTCGGCGGTGCATCGTGCGTGCCAAAGATTTTGTCAAAGATGTTCATAGTGTTCCTTTAGCTCCGGCCACGCCCGCGCAGGGTCTGACCGAATGGTGATTGTCTGTGTGCAGGATGCGCACTCGTCGCGTGGCTGAGGGTGCGCACCACCCAGCTGTTGGTCGACATACCCTCAGACGAAGCCAGGGTGTCGATGCGGTCCTTCAGGTCCGATGGCAGGCGCAGTGCAAAGCGCGCATCCAAGTCGCCGATTGTCTCGCTCGTCGGTGCGGTGTCGTTGACCGTTCCAACCAGGTGAATGCTGTCTGCGTGCACACGGAGCTCGAGCTCCTCGCGGTTGCGCAATTGGTTAAACTCGGTGACCAACGTGCCAAACTGCTCCAACATGCGCTGCTGCAAAATGGGAATCATCAGTGCTCCGAGCCGTTCTGCGGCAGACTCTAGCTCGGGGCCGCCGAGGGTGGCCAGTCGCTGTAAGTCCTGGGTGAATTGATTGGTGAAGTGTGATGTTTTCATGACATCAATATAATATCAAAAAAATGTCGTGTCAAGGTGCATGAAAGAATTAGTATGTGTGTGCTTCGATGAGAGGTGCAACAGCGCTGATGGTAGGAACTACATCGACGCGTGTGTGAAGAGGTGTTCTTGACATCTGCAGTGCGGCGTACGTGTCTGTGTGGAGGCACGAAATTCCGCAATCACAGCTCGTCATGTATAATTTTTCTAGTTATTGATGAGTGCAGCAGACGTGAGGTAGCGCATGTTTGAAAGAAATGAAATGTTGATTTCCCGCATCACGACAGCATTGGTGCTGAGCATTCTGCTGCTGGTGATTGGGATGCAAGCGCAACAGCCCACTGTGGTCGCCGCCCAGCCAAAGAGCGTGGTGAGGTTTGCAACAGGATTTACTGATCAGTTCTCTGTGTTTAACACGAACTGGGCGGCAACAAGTGGTTCTTGGAATATCTCGACAGGCTTTTTGCGTGGCGTGGCAACAGCAAACAAGTCATTCTCACAAGCCTATTTCGCGCAAGCCCAGTATGAAAATCAAGATTTTCAAGTACGGATGCGACGGACCGGCTGTGGCACATGTGCCAACGGGATTTTTGTGCGGTCGACGAAGGACGGCACCGTTCGATTCAAGTATACAAATAGCGGCGAATATGCGATTGAAAAATGTGGAGCATCGAGCTGTACGTTCATCGAGCCATTTACACCCCATTTTGCAGTCTTGAAAGGTGGGTACAATACCTTGCGGGTTGTCGCGGTCGGCAATCGATACGACTTCTTGATCAACAACAAGCTCGTTGCTTCGCATGTGATTACCGGTCGGAGTTATGGGTATGCAGGTGTTTCGTTCCATAACAACTTGATTACCGGCAACACGTTCGATGTCGATTGGGCGGTGATGAAGAATCGATCGCCGGTGTGCGGTACCGCTCGTGTGTGTGTGCGCCAAAACGGTAGCCGATAAGCCAACGCGTACATCGTCTAGACATGCGAATCCCCCCACGAACATCACACGGTGATTTCGTGGGGGGATGTTGTGCCATGCGCGTCTATTCTTGTACGAGAGGGGAATCGTTGCCGGCACGGCGCATACCGACCACCTCATCCAGCTGTTGTTGAATAAATGCTGCGTCCGCGGCGTCTGATTCACTTGCAAGCGCAGTACGTGCAGCAGAAATTGATGTATCGCAGCGGGCGAGATCGTGTGCCGCGAGGGCTGCCCGGGCGCTTCCTTCGTGCAGGCTGGCAATTAGCCACGCGGGGAACGTGCTGCTGTTGTGTGCGTGTGCCGCGGCCGCATGTGCAACGGCGAGTGCGCCGTGGCCGAGGGTCGCATAGACGCGGCTGACCATCCAGTCGCTGATGGCCCACTCTTGCGGTCCACCAACCTGTTGCCAATGGTAGCGTGACGTGTACGCAAGTTCAATGAGTGCGAGGTCTTCGGATTGCGTGCGCGGGCGTTCGAGCAGATCCCAACAGGCGTTATAGGTCTGCGCCGCTATCGATTTGTGCGGTATTTCTGCCATATATCTCTTTCACCTGCAATCAACGCACCGATAGCGACGTATTCCTCATGCATAATCTATTTCCCCGAGCGCTCGTTGTACACCAATACCGTCGTGCCAGCGGCGTTACTGAGGGTCAGCGTTGTGCCATCGAGCACCATACTGGTGACCTCATTGAGGGCAGCGAAGTAGGTAGAGTCGAGGAGCATGAGGGTGGGATCGGCACAGGCCATTTCGGTCATGGCGATTGATCCGGGCTTGAGGGCAGCGCCATCGCCGCTATAGGGACCAGAGTAGAGGTTGCAATAGGCTTTGCCGTTGAGTTCGGAGCCATTGAACATGATGTGCGGGGCGTTCTCGGGGAGGACGGGGTCTGCATACAGCGTTACCAAGACATAGTCACGACCGATGTATTGGAACGCGTTCGGGTCGGGATAGGGGTATGCGCTGGCATTCGTGCCGCATGCACACAACAGTATGAGAAAAAACACAAACGCAGTGAATCGACGGTACATAGACATACCTACCTTTTTTGTCGCTAGCACACTACCATCCTACCACCGTGCGTGAAATTGAACGGTGAGGCTTCGCGGCACACAAAAACGCAGAACCAGCGGTGCTGATCCTGCGTCGTGATGGTTGGACTATTTGCCGATGACGGTGGTGCTGGCCAGGTGTCGACGGGCTGCGTAGCGGAACGCTTCGAAGGTTTCGTCGTTCATGAAGACAAAGCGGACCAACGTAATCTGGGTCTGGTGCTCGAGGAACTGGGCAACCGTCCGGATGGCAATCCCCGCAGCTTCGTCGAGCGGGTAGCCAAAGATACCGGTGCTGATGGCGGGGAAGGCGATGCTCTGGCAGTTGTGTTGGGATGCCAACGTCAGTGCACTCACATATGCAGATTCGAGCTGCACTGCATCGGCGCTGCGACTGTGCCACATCGGTCCGACTGCGTGAATGACATATTTGGCAGGCAATTTGAATCCCGGGGTAATCCGTGATTCGCCGGTGGGACAGCCACCAATGGCCTGACAGGCAACGCTCAACTCGGGGCCGGCTGCTTTGTGGATTGCACCGCACACACCACCGCCGGCAATCAGCTGGTCGTTGGCAGCGTTGACAATGGCGTCGACCTTTTGATGACAAATGTCGCCGGGGACTAGTTCGAGGATATTCGGGCCACACTGATACTGCATTTGGTTACCTCACACACACAAATCCTCTGCAGGTGCGCCACAGCGAACTTTGCTGTGCTCGGCCCCATTGCTTACGTCGCAGATGCTATCGAGTGATGATATTTCGCCCCGATTCTAAAGGTAGGTGGTCGAATTGTCAAATCCACGCGGTAGCACATCCTTGCCTGCCAACTATGTGATCGAGCGCACCGAAATGCCGTGTATGGCGATTGCTGGAGTCAACGTCTGCGCGACGGTGGGTGCCATTTGGATGCGCCGCACGACGTCCATCCCGCAGATGACCTGCCCGAACGCAGCAAATCCCCAGCCGTCCGGATTACGCGCACCACCGGCGTCGAGTTCGGGTTGGTCGCCGATGCACACAAAGAAATCTGCCTGCGCCGAATCGGGTGCAAAACGCGCCATCGACAGCGTCCCGTCACGATGTACCAGTCCCGTCGTGTGTGTCTGTTCCATTGCAATGGGTGCGTACTTGGCGAAGTCGGCGCGGCAGGTCGCTTGGATGACGTCGATTTTGACATCTTGACCGGGCTGGTTGTCGGGCTGTGTCGTCACGGTGCGCCAAAAAGCCCCGTCCGTGTAGGCATCTGCAACGCAATAGCAGACGAAGTTTTCGCATGTTGCTGGGGCTGCCTGATTGTCGAGGATGGCCTCGATGCAGCCGTGTGTTGTCATAATCGTAATGAGGATCATGTGACATCCTCCGCTGTCGTATCAATCGCAATCTGGTGGCTCAGGTCGGTCGTCTGCGCAATGGTCGCGTGGACTGGGCAGTAGCGCGGCACAATGTGGAGTGCCCGTTCGAGGCTTGCGTGGTCGCAGGTCGTACGAGCACAGTGAATCGAAAGGGCAACAGATTCCCACAGCTGAGGATGTGCGAGACGTTGCTGCGCATGCACTTCGATGCGATAGGAGGTGACGCTGTTCCGTTGCTTGATGATGATACTATCGAGCGTCAGAATGGTACAGCGCACAAGTGCGGTAATCAGCAACTGCATCGGGCCTTGATGGGTGATATCGACGTCACTCCAGATCATTCCCGACGGTGAAGGGAAGGCACGATAGGTCTGCGCGAATACATATTGCATAGTGGTTTCACTGTCGATTCGTGGGGGAATTGTGGCTATTGTAGTGTAAAATACACACACAACGTTCACAGACGATACATGCGACGTGGTCTTGTTTCATACCTATTGTATGGTCATGTCTGGCCACATCCAGGAGGATGTATGAAGATTACCGGAACTGCAGTCATCAAAGCCCCCCAAGCCGCTGTTTGGGCAGCGCTCAACGATATGGAAGTACTCGCACGTGTTGTCCCAGGCTGCGAGTCTTTGAACGATTTGGGCGACAACCACTACGAGGGCGTTGTCAAAATCGGTATCGCCGGCATCAAAGGGAGCTATAGCGGCAAAATCCGTCTCGAGGACATCGACGCACCCAAGCACTACAAACTCGTCGCTGCCGGCAAAGGCTCGAACGGCGTCGTAGACGCGGTGGGCACCGTCGACCTCGACACACTGCCCGATGGCACCACGCAACTCAACTACGGTGGCGAGGCGCAAATCGGCGGCATGTTGGCGAGTGTCGGTCAACGCCTCATCGAAGGTGCAGCCCGGCAACTCATCGGCCAAGCCGTCAAAGCACTCGAGGCGCAGATTTTGCAGCGCCTACCTGCCGAGTCAACGGTCGTTGATGCACCAGGGGATACGACGAGCCCTGCGGCGGTCGATGCGCTCAACGCAGCAGCAGCCCGATCGGCTGCCGAGCCTGTGCGCAAGAGCGTCGTACTCAGCGAATCGGAGCAACTCAAGCCCGAGACGCTGGTGAGTGGCATGGTGAACGAATGGTTGTCGACTGCGACAGGCAAAATCGTTGCCGTGGTCGTGCTGTTTGTGCTGGGGTTTGTGGTCGGCCGATTGCTCTGATGATTGTTGCTAACGCTGCGATGCCGCAGACGTTCAGATACGACACGTGGATCGTGACGAAGGAGGATGTGAGTGGCTAAGATTACCGTTACAGTGAATGGGTCGACGCATACCAGTACTGTCGAAGACCGCACGTTGTTAGTCAATTTCCTCCGCGAACAGCTCAACCTGACCGGCACGCATGTCGGCTGCGATACCAGCCAGTGCGGCGCCTGTGTGGTGTTGGTCGACGGCAAGTCGGTCAAGTCGTGCACGACGTTGGCCGCACGTTGCGACGGTGCCAGTGTGACGACCATCGAGGGCTTGTCGACCGATGGGAGCATGCACCCGTTGCAAGAGGGATTCTGGGAGTGTCATGGGCTGCAGTGTGGCTTCTGCACACCAGGCATGATCATGGCTGCAACAGATTTGCTCGCGCAGAACCCCAATCCGACCGACGACGAAATCCGCCATGGACTCGAAGGCAACCTGTGCCGCTGCACGGGCTACCACAACATTGTGCGCTCCGTACAATACGCCGCCGCCAAAATGCGCGGTGAGGCTGTTTCGTCACAGAACGCATAACTCAATTGAGGCGAGATTCGCATTGTGATTTTTTCGTTTGACGATGACCATTGCACTATCAGCAACGCAACTCTGGTAGTGCAGTACGTAAACGGAGAAATTTCATTGTGTGTCACAGAAAAAACAATCTCCTCAACATCATCGAATTGCACGGCTGGGCACATGCCGTCCTGCATACTCCTATGTGAGTCCCCGGATACACTCGTGTAACAAGTACCAGCCACAGGAACTGTGGGGATGATGGGCGTACTCAGTGGTGCAGGCTTGACCGATCTACCGTACAACCGCCAGCACGCCGCAATGTGACGCACACAAAGACAACAGCGAATGCAACGGCTAGGATTTTCTCCTATGCGTGGTATCAAAAAACAAGACCTGCCATCCAAGCCATGCGTCACCTGTGGTCGTCCGTTTACGTGGCGAAAGAGTCTCGCCAAAACCTGGGACGAAGTCAAATACTGTAGTGACGCGTGCCGCCGCTACAAACAAAGCGGTGGCAAACCACCGAGCACAAAACGGAACCTTGCATGAATGATGCGCACGCAATTTGCATCTGCCACAGGTGATGAAGGAAAATTCTTCCTGTCGAGCTCAGCATAGCCGGCCCAAGGATAAACGTGTGTATATTGATTTTTGACGTTGCAGTGATAGCAACGTTTGTCCTTTCAGCACTATCGTCGTATCCCATCACGGGGTACGGCGATGGTGTTTTGTGGGGGGCATGCGTGGGGGTGTTCGATTATTACGGTGTATGAGTATCAACGTTTATTGCCTGTGTCGTGTATCTGGGGTGTTTGAAGATACACGGAGAACAGTTCGATCCGCTGCGATGCCCTTTGGCTATGGCATGTATGGATGTCGCTGGCTGTCAGAAAGTGGCACGGAGATGCACAAGACGGTCCAAAGAATCAGAGCAAAGCTCAACGCCTGGTAGCCCACGTGCTCGAAGCGAACTCTCATGCGTGAAAAACGCCGACGGCAACGTATCTGGCAAAGCATCCGCTGACCGCTCCCCTCGTTTGGTGACAATGCTCACTACACGGGGAGCGGTGTGAGTCTGCCGATAGGTGAAGTGTCGTTTCAAGACGAGAGGACGTGCGATGATACACCAAAATGACCGTTTCCCATTGGTACACATTTCAGTGTCGTCGTAGCAACGCCCGAAACAGGTCAGGACACGTTGAAGCGCTCTATTGCGGCGGATAATGGAGGCGCTATCACCTACCCATTGGTTGCACATGGCCGGATGCATGCAGGTATCGTCCACGGAATTGCCCAAATGCTGTACGAGCAGTCAGTGTAGGGTTATAATGCATACACAGAGTGATACACTGATGGACGATGCCAGCGCCAATACCACGCCGTTGCTCAACGGCGAGATTGGGCAGACCGACTCCGCTCATCCTTTTGACCCGTTCGGTGCTGAGGGGGGCTGGTGAAGCAGTCACAACTGGTAGCGCGGAGTTTGTCTTGAATGAAGTAATCGACGCGTTGTCGCTGATGAGCGTACGCCACACACAGATGCTCCCGACGGCGGAGCGTGTGGATTGTCTTAGAAGCGCATGCCAAATACGTACAGAGGAGCAGAGCAATGATTCCTGCAGCGTTTGAATATGTGAAGGCGAGTAGCGTGGCCCAGGCCATCGCATTGCTGAACCAACACGGCGACGAAGCCAAGGTCATCGCAGGCGGGCATTCGTTGCTCCCCGCGATGAAGTTGCGCCTCAGCCAACCAGCGGTATTGATCGATATTGCGCATGTTGCCGAGCTCAAGGGCATCAAGACCGCCGGTAGCACCCTGACCATTGGTGCAGGCGAGACGTATCACGCCATCGCAACATCGGCAACGGTCATCAGCGCATGCCCCGTGCTTGCCAGCTGCACCGGTCAAATCGGTGATATCCAGGTACGCAACGCCGGTACCATTGGTGGTGCATTGGCACACGCCGATCCGGCAGCAGACCTGACGGCAGTCTTTTTGGCACTCGGTGGCACGGTAACGGTACAGAGTGCCGGTGGGACGCGGAGCATCGCCGCTGACGATTTGTTTGTGTCGATGTTGATGACCGCCCTCGACAGTGGTGAGCTGATCACCGCCGTCAGTGTGCCCGTAATGAGCAAAGGCCAAGGCGCCGCATATGCCAAGCTCAAGCACCCGGCATCACGCTATGCCATTGTCGGTGTCGCCGCAGCGGTGACCATCAGCAACGGTGTCGTGAGTGCCTGTCGTGTCGCTGTGACGGGCGCTGGCCCGCAGGCGGTGCGTCAGCCGAGCGTCGAAAAAGCGCTCATCGGTACGTCGGGTGACGCAGCAGCCATCAAGGCTGCCTGTGCGAGCGCTGGTGCAGACATGGAGTACCTCGGTGACATCCATGCCTCCGAAGACTACCGTCGCGCCATGGTCAAGGTCTATGCCGCACGTGCATTGACCGATGCCGTCGCAGCAGCCCGCGCCTAATCAGACCCAATCCTACCCGGGGTGTCGCGCTGCGATGCCCCGGGTTTGTTGTATCAACACAAAGGAACAGCCATGCAACGATTCGATCAGCGCCATATGGTGGTCACCGGTGCCGCCAGCGGTATCGGCGCGGCCTGCGTAGACCGCCTGATTGCAGAGGGTGCCACCATCAGCGCAGTCGACCGTGATGCCGCTGGCCTGGCGACGTTGCAGGATCGCCATGGCCCAGCAGTGACAAAGGTTGTCCTTGATCTGACCGATGGTCCGGCGGTGCTGGCAGCGCTCGCGCAAATAGGCACCATCCATGGGGTGGTCACTGCCGCAGGTGGCAGCGGTCGTCGGCTGGGTGATGGCCCTGTGGCCGAGTGTACCCTCGATGGGTGGCAGGCAACGATGGATCTCAATCTGCATTCACAGTTTTATACGTTCAAAGCGTGTCTCCCAGGGTTGCTGGTGACCCGGGGTGCACTCGTCAGTATCGCGTCGGTCCTGGGCATGGTGGGTGGAGATGCCGACTTCGCGACGCACGCGTACGCTACTGCCAAAGCAGGAATCATCGGCTTGACGCGCTCGGTTGCATCGTACTATGCCAGCGCAGGGGTGCGGGCCAATGTGGTCGCTCCTGGGCTCATTGCTACCCCGATGAGTACCCGCGCACAGCAGAACCCGGCCATCGTCGAACGCCTCACTACCCTCCAACCGCTGACTGGTGAATTCGGTCTGCCCACCGATGTCGCGGCGGCGGTTGCCTACCTGCTGTCGGACGACGCGCGCTTCGTGACCGGGACCGTGCTGACCGTCGATGGTGGATGGACAGTGCGGTAGGAATGGTGAATGGTGAGTTCAAGACGTCTGCATCACAAGGCACCCTGTTATACTGTTTGAACGTTCATACAAAAAGGGGATTGATGTGATTGATTTCAACAAAGACACCGTCATCAAGCTGAGTCCGATTGCGCCCACAGACCTGATGCCCACCATTGCGAGCTTTCTGGTGACCGGTGAAGAGGCCGTGATGGTATTCAAGACGGTCCGTGACCAGGTCGTATTCACCAACAAGCGGATCATTGCCACAAACGTCCAAGGGTTGATCGGCAAGAAAATCGACTACACGAGCGTCCCGTATCGCAAAATCAACATGTTTTCGGTGATTACTGCAGCGCTCCTCGATTTGAGTTGTGAGCTCGAACTGAGTATCAGCGAAGTGGGCAAGATCCGCTTCGAAATCAACGGGAGCTTCGACATTGTCAAGCTCAATCGGGTCATCAGCGAGTACGTCCTCTAGACCGACCCAAAGGATCGAACCACAAAAAAACCGCCCCTGGCATATGCCAGGGGCGCATCTGTTGCGTGGACTAGACCACCGAGAAGATTATCGACGACATGAGGATCGCACCGATGATGCCGTACTCCCAGTACGGTCGATTCGTGTGATTCTCGGTGAGGGCGTTGGAGAGCATGCCGGTCACCACATAGAAAATCACCAGGAGCATTGCACCGCCGAGCAAAAATGGCGCAGCCCAATAATTGAGTGCCCAGAGCGCTTGGGCAAGTACTAACCCGACCATAAAAGACAATAAGCCGAGGTTCGCACGCGTCTGCGTCCACTGTAGTTGTGAATAGGCCAGTAACGCACCGCAACTGCCGACCAATACGGCCGAGTAGAGCGTGCGCATGCGGGCATAGTAGATTGCACTAAACAACCCGAACGCCATCAGCAGAGCCAATCCCTGCAGTACCATCAGGGCAATCTGGCGCACTTCGGGTTGACGATCCATCGAGTAATGTTGGGCAATCAGCGCCGCCAACAGCAACACCCCTGTGGCAATCAGTGCCAACACAAAGGCAAACATCTGCAGACCGGAGCTGAACAGGCGAAAAAACGTAAACGACGTAATCACCGCATATGCAGGCAGAATCCAGAAGCCGGGTGCAAGTTCAACGACGGTGAATCGAATATCCAAAAGCCACAACGGACGTGCATGGACTTGGGGGTGGTCGCGGGTAAACAAGTCTGCAGCTGTGCTGGTCAAAATCACTATGGCTGCCAGGATGACCCACGACACGGTGATGACCGGCAGGTCGCCCCCGAGTTGGGCCCGGATGATATTGGGATTGATATCGACAAGGAACACCACTGCCATCCCGAGGAGCACCAGCAGGACGAGAGAGACGATCCGGTCATAGCGCGGCATCGAGGCATCGGTATTCATACGGACCCTTTCGGAACACAACACATGGATTATACCCTAGCCGTGGGGATGTGGTACAATCGGCGCTGAATACCCAGCGGACATACGGAAGGAGTCTGGGATGCGTGATGACATTACCAATTCTGAGATCGAAGAATATCTCGCCAGTCTGATGCCCCCGCGCCCCTCACCACTCAACGATATGGAACGTATCGGCCGCGAAAGTGGCTGGCCCCTGGTCGGAGCGGTCGAAGGCCAGTTCCTCTATATGTTGGCACGCACGAGCGGCGTCCAACATGCCCTCGAGATAGGCACTGCAACCGGGTATGCAGCCATTTGGCTGTTGCGGGCACTGGTCCAAAACCCCGAAGGGCGCCTGACCGCCATCGAAAAAGATCCCCTGCGCTATACGCGAGCGCGCGAATGGGTCGCCAAGGCAGGGTATAGCGATCGTTTCTCGATCCACGAAGGCGATTGGTTCGAAGAACTCGCCAACATGCGTGGTCCGTTCGATTTGATTTTTCTCGACATTCTGCGCCATCTGAACAACGAAAAAGAAGCGTTGCAAGCACTCCAGATGTGCGTTCCTTTGCTCAGACGAGGTGGGATTCTGGTGGCTGACAATGTGCTCTGCAATGCCCTGGTGCTCGAAGACGAACGCGAGGCTGCACCCATCGTCCGCGGCATCCAAGAATTCAATCGGGCGATTATGCACCACATCGATCTCGAGTCCGTCATCCTGCCCATACGCGATGGCATCGCGGTGTGTCGGCGCCGCGGCTAACACGACTAGTTGACGAGGTTCCCCACGTGCGCACATGTCCATGTGCATGCACGTGGGGCTTTCTATTGCATATCAGCGGGGTCGGTGGGGACCACGAATCGGGCAGTTTGACCGTACGCGCTTTTGAGATTGACGAACCCGTTCACAATAATCACAAAGCCCCACCCAATCAGCCCGAGGCTACAAACCAGACCGATACTGGTCAGCAATTCATTGGTCGATAGGTAGGACATCGCATAATACGGCGCACCGATGAGGGCATACGTCAGCAATTGCAGGCCAATCCAGATAGGTACGAGTTGCAATGTCACCGTCAGCGATTGCCGCCAGTATTCGAACAGCACCCGCAGCATCGCTGCAGCGCAGAAGGTATGCAAGAGGGCGAGGAGCAACGAAAAGGGGATCCCCAATGCGGCGATTTCGTTGTCGTATGACCAGAGTCCGGTTTGCACGCCGAGGAGTTCAATCACCCAGAAGTAGATAACCATGCCGCCGATGATGGCCCACGATTGTAGACTGCCGTAGTCGCCAAACTGACGACGCAATCCCATAAAGATGACCAGCGTTGGAAAAACCATAACCCAGCCGCCATAAAGCGTGATGGTGGGCACGAAGTCGCCGATGATCGTCGACAATGACGGGTCATAGGCAATGCCGTAGAGGAGATGCCAGAGGGGCGTGCCCATACCTGCGACCATTGCGGTGAGTGCCACGATGATAAAGACCGGCGAACGGGTCGAGACCCCGATGTAGCCACAGAACAGCAAAACCACTGCGGTGGCGAGGAATAGGATGATTTCCATAGGGGAATCCTCTTTCCTACGGTGTTACATGCCTTTGTAGTCTCGGATTTCACCATCCGTAATGGTGAACAGACTGGTGGTAAGACCATGGGCATGTTGACGCATGTCCTGCGTAATTTGGAGCGAAACCGCGGTGACACGGTCGGGGTCGTCGTCACTAAACACAACCATAAAATCACGGTTGGGGATACCGATGACGAGGTTACCGGGGATGTTACGGGCTGCCTGCTGGATGAGGTCGGGGAGCAACAGCCGGGCGGCGTCGAGCCCGTCATTGACATTGAAAATCACGACTTGTTGCGATCCCTTGCCGGCGAGGTGGTATGGGATGTCTTGGGATTTGGCGGTCAGGTTGCGCATCGCTTGCTCGTGAACGGTCTGTTCACTGACGCCCCAACGTTCGATTTGTGTTTCGGTCAGATACGATAACCGGCCACGATCACGGATGGCATAGGTGAGGATCAAATCTGCCAAGAAGAGCCGGTAGATGATTGGTTCGGCACCGCGATCTACCATGTCGACGAGCAGTGCGATGGGCTTGAGCTGCGGGACGATGAGTTCGGCAATCGTCTGATAGCCCAAGTCGGGCACACCCTGCTCGCCTTTGCTGACGCGCAACAAGGTGCTGACGACGGCATCGATCGCATCGGGACGCCGTCGGTACGCGCGCTCGAAGGGCTCGATGGCGATGGGGAGCGATATATCACCACGGACGACAACGATGTCGGTACCAACCTGTTGGACATCGGTGATGGACTCATCGAGCTCGGGAAGGGTGGTCATCAGGTACGCGATAAATGTATCGAACTCGTTGCTGGGTGTCATAGGATGTCCGTATGAAAGGCGTCGACGATGGCGGCGACGCTGAGCGATGCGATGACCTGTTGCTGGCGCGTGAATGTGACCTGTGCCCGCGCCGAGACCGTCCCGATGCGCGCATGCGGAATGCCTGCCAATGCGGCAGCGAACGCCGCTTCGGCTACAGGAGCGATTTCGACCACGAAGCGGGTGGGGCTTTCGCTGTACAAACGTACCCACTCCGAGTCGCTGTGTGCGGGGAGCGCATCGAGGTCGATATCTGCACCGATGCGCCCGGCGAGCGCCATTTCGGCCACGGCCACGGCCAATCCGCCTTCGCTCAGATCGTGACAACTCGATACCAAGCCCTGTTGGATGGCATGGTGGAGGGCTGTCAGTGTCTGTGGTGCACGTGCGAGGTCAACCCGCGGGATGCGCCAATCACTGCCGGGCACCGCACCGACGATGCGACTGACATGCGCGCCAGCCATCGCGGCATCGGTCATACCAATGATATAGACGGCATTGCCTGCTGCTTTGAAGTCGCTGGTCTGTGCGTGCCGAATGTCGTGGTGATATGCCATGGCCGAGATCAGCAATGTGCCAGGGATCGCCGTGCGTACGCCCTGGGCGTTGCGATATTCGTTGTTGAGCGAGTCTTTGCCCGAGATAAACGGGGTGCCGTAGGCGATGGCTGCGTCGTGGCATCCCGCAGTAGCCCGTGTGAGTGCCCCCATGCGGTCGGCCTGCTTGGGGTCGCCCCAGCAGAAGTTGTCGAGGATTGCGCATGCCTGGGGGTCTGCGCCGACGGCGACGACATTGCGCATCGCCTCGTCGATCGACAGCAGCGCCATCCAATATGGGTCGTATTGACTGAGCTGCGGAGCCATACCGCAACCAATGGCTATCCCGGTCATCGTCTGTGGGTGGATCTGGAGTACCGCTGCATCACCCGGGCCGTCGCTCTGTGCGCCGACCAGCGGTTTGATAATCGAGCGACCCTGGATCTCGTGATCATAGCCGCGGATAATCTGCTCGCGACTGGCGATGTTGGGGTGGCTGAGGAGCGCAGAGATGACGTCTGCATGTGGCTGTGGGTGCCAGGCTGGGGCTGGGGTCTGGTCAGCCTGCCAGGTCGCAGTCAGTGTGCGCTGGGGGCGACCGTCGTGCAAGAAGTGCATGTCGACATCGACGACACTACGGCCCTCATAGGTGACCGTCAGCCGACCGCTCCCGTCGAATGTGCCCACCGCGGTGGCTTCGACTTCTTCGGCGGCACACATGGCCAACAGGGCTGGCAGGTGCGCTGGCGGCACGGCCATGACGATGCGTTCTTGGGCTTCGGAAAGCCAAATTTCCCACGGTTGCAACCCGGCGTATTTGAGTGGGACGGTAGTCAGCTCGACCCGTGCGCCGGTCTGCTCGCCCATTTCGCCGATTGCCGATGACAGCCCACCTGCACCGCAGTCGGTGATCGCGCTGTACAGGCGGGCGTCGCGGGCTTGGATGACGATGTCGATCAGCTTCTTTTCGGTAATGGGATCGCCGATCTGGACTGCACTGCCGGCTTCTTGGGCAGTGGTATGCGTCAGCTCGATGGACGAAAACGTCGCACCGTGGATGCCATCGCGACCGGTACGTCCGCCGAGCACCACGATTGCATCACCGGCCGAGACATTGCGTGGGTGACTATTGCGCGGTGCGATACCGACGGTACCGCAGAAAACCAGCGGATTGGCGATATACCCGGGGTCATAAAAGACCGCACCATTCACAATGGGGACACCGATTTTGTTGCCGTAGTCTTGGACACCCGCAACCACCCCGTGGGCAACCTGGAGCGTCGGCAAGACGGTCCCACCATAGGTGCTCAGGTCGGCGTTGGCTGGGCCGAAGCAAAAGACGTCCGTGGCAGCAATGGGTTTGGCCGATACGCCGAGGACGTCGCGGAGCACGCCGCCCATCCCGGTATTAGCGCCACCGAACGGTTCGAGCGCCGATGGATGGTTGTGTGTCTCGACCTTGAACGAGAGCTCCGTATCGTCATCGAAGGCCACAATACCTGCGTTGTCGACGAATGCAGAGATGAGGGTCAGCTGGCGCAGGCTGGGTGCCGTGGCAGCGGTGGCGCGCATCAGGTGCGTTTTGATGAGGCTGTCGATGGTTGCACTGGTGCCGAGTTCGAGCAAGGCAGGATGCAGGTGTGCGACATCGGCAGGGATCGTCGGTGCGTCGCCAGCATAGACCACGCGCCCTTTGAAGGTTTTGTGGGAGCAGTGTTCGCTCCACGTCTGTGCAATGGTCTCGAGTTCACCATCGGTAGGGTCACGATCGACGCGCCGGAAGTAGGCCTGTATGGTGCGCATTTCGTCGAGATCGAGCGCCAATAATCCCTCGGTGCTGGCCTGCACCAACCCTGCGTCGTCGAGGGCCCGCAGCGCTAGTGTGGCAATGTGGCTGGGGCGTTGGACCGGTGCTGCGACCAGTTGCATATAAAAGGCAATGCGTGAGGCTGTGTCGCCTGCGTTGAATGTTTGGCAGAGTTCAATCAGGTCGTTGTGCCGCAGTGGTGTGCCAGGGGTGCGAGTCGGGTAGCGCCGCAGGGTGCGTACCGCTGCCAGGATGATTCCCAAATGGCGCGCGCCAGTGGCGATGCTTTCGGCTTCGTTATCGGTCACACCAGGCCGGTACGCGACTTCGTCGCTGGTCTGCGTGAGGAGGTCGAGCCCTGCGCTGGCGAGGTCGTACCAGGCAGCCTGTTGGGTAATCGGGTCTGCGAGGAGTGCGGTCGCGAGGAGTGCGACGCCAGACGGGTTGAGCGTGCCGCGGAGCAAGTAGAGTGTTTGTGCGTCGGTTTGATTGCGGGTGGTGACAACGACCAAATAAACCGACATACACACCTCGCTCTGCGGCAATCAATACCCTTCAGTATAGCGGTTTTGGCGCACGATGGTCAAGCATTCGAGCCGATATGGTATGATAAAAACTGTTTTGGGAATACAAAGGAATGTGCATGCAGAAGCCTCAAATCGCTGTTTGTGCACCGCTCGATGCAATCAGTCAACGGCTGACACAGGGATTCGTGTTGGTGGGCGGGATTTCGACCCTGCCAGCATTGTTCCTCGCGTTGAGTGGTTTGCTCATGTACCCCCTTGCATTCTATGGTGCGTTGGTCTGCGCTGCAGTGGCTGCGGGATTTTTGACGTTCTTGGTCTTGTCGTGGGCAGGGATGCCCACCCAGATTCGGATCGAAGCCGACGCGCTGGTGATTGAACGCCGCTGGCACCGGGCGGTTCGCATCGGCTACGAGACCATCGAAGCAGTGACGGTCTTGCCGGTGGCCGCAGATATGCGTGCGACACGATTTGCGTTCAATGCAGGGGTATTTGGCTATCACGGACCGTTCATCTCGGAGCGCTATGGGCGCTTTTTTGCGTACGCAACCGATCGCGACAAGACGGTCGCCATTGCCCGGCGTGGCGCGCCGATGTTGGTAGTCAGCCCACTGCTGCCCTTTGCCTTTGTCGGCGCACTGCGTGAAGCGTTGACGCAAAAGAAGGACACCTAATGCGTTTTGCTGCTACCGACGCACTGGATTTTCGCTGCGTCTATACCCACTACGAACCCGGCGAACTCCACACCGACGGGCGGCGCTACCTGCCCACACATTGGCTCCTGACTGCGGCAGTCCCGACAGGCGCGGCAGCCTGGACTGCACCGTCATACCGCTTGCCCGTGGTCGATCGCCATCATCGCTGTGGTGCCCTCGCGGAGGATACGGTTGTCCGTGCGCAGTTGGTATTGTTGCTGAGTCAGTTCCGGCTCCAGATTGGACCACACAAGCTCGGATTCGAGCCGGTGGCGGGTGGCATTGCAGGCGCGCCCTTGGTACATGGTCGGGTGACGCAGGTAGCGGTGTGGGAGGTCCCTGAAACACCGTTGCCCTACGAGTCCCTGTATTGTGAGTATGTGATAGATGTCGGCGTGGGCACGGTAGGTGTGCGTACGCATGCGACCGCAGCCGATTTGGGCCAATTGTTGGGGACCCATCAGCTCGCGATCGGTGACTGGGTGACGGTCCGTCGCCCCCGTATCGATGTGTTGGGGATGAGTGTTTTCGTTGATTGACGTGCAAATACGTTGACACACGGTAAGATTGTGATATTATACACGGGCTACTGGATAAACCCAGTGAGGTGTATCGAACATTGAGGAGAGTCTGATGAAAATTTCCGTACGTGCGATGGCTGTTAGTGCGTTGTTGCTGGGTTCACTGGTGTTGGCAGCATGTGGCGGTGGCGCAAGCAGCGGCGCAGCCAACGGCGCCCTTGAAGTCGGCACCGACGGCGAGAACCTGGCCTTCAACAATGTCGCGTTGACGGCAAAGGCCGGCGAAAAGGTCACCCTGACCTTCAAGAACAACTCGACCGCACAGAGCCACAACCTCATCATCGTCAACGGTGGTGATGATGTCGCAACCGCAGTCGACGAAGCCGCTGCAGAAGCAGGCGATGCCGCTGGCTACGTGCCCGCTGACGCATCGACCATGATTGCACACACCGCTTTGTTGGCCCCAGGCGCCAGCGAGACGATTGAGTTCACCGCTCCAGCCGCCGGCACCTACACCTTCGTATGCACCTACCCAGGGCATTACGGCGGTGGCATGAAGGGTGTTTTGACCGTCAACTAAGACGATCACTACGACCTCCGACGCATTGCGTCGGAGGTCGTTTTTGTTTCTTTTATCGAATGGGTACGACACGTCATCGCACCGACGTACTCGGCAGCAGTAGGAGCATGTCAACGAGCCTGGCATTAGGATCGGATGATCCATACGTCTGCCGAGTGGGTGTGGGTGGCAGAAAGGTCAGCGTGTCTCGGTGACTTTGTTCAACCCAATCGGGGCATTTGCGTCGCGCCCGCGGGAAGCGGCAGTTGCTGCAGCGACACGTTGCCAGGCAACGATGGTCGCGATGGGTGCGAGCCGTTCGTCGCAGACGGGGATGGGGAGCGCGACATCTGCGGCACTGTAGTGATCGCGCGAAGAACTGGCTACCACGATACGTGCGCCGGCTGCTCGAACGCGTTCGATGAGCTGGGCGGTGTCGTGGTGGCTGACGCCGGTATCGCCGCTCAGCATGACCGGGAAGTGCCGTTCGACGGTCGTGACCGGCCCGTGGAGCACATCGGCCGATGAGTACCCCTCGACCGGCAACCCACTGAGTTCTTTGATTTTGAGGGCTGCCTCGAGTGCGGTTGCGTACTGCAACCCACGCCCAATACTCATCGCCGCAGATCCGGTTGCAATGAGTTGTGCTGCTGCATCGATGGTCGCCTGCGGGATGGCAAGCACCCCGGCAAGCACATCGGGGAGTTCGTCGAGGGCGTCGAGTAAGCGCCCGTCACCGGCGAGATGCCCCGTCAACAGGGCAATGGTGGCCAGCTGATTGGTGTAGGTCTTGGTGGCAGCGACGCTCTGCTCGATCCCGGCAGTGATGTCGAGATGATAGGCGGCCGCCTGGGCAAGCGGTGACTCCGGCTTGTTGGTGATGGCGACCGTGAGTGCCGATTGGCGGCGTGCACTCGCGACGTACTCACAGATGTCGGGTGAACGCCCCGATTGCGAAATGCCCAGCACGAGCGCCTGGCGAAAACGCAATGCGACACCGTACAGGGTCGTCAACGACGGAGTCGCGAGACCGACCGGGAGTTGGAGCATCATCCCGAAGAGATATTGGGCGTAGCGGGCTGCATTGTCGGAAGTCCCACGGGCTGCGATGAATACCGCATAGGGATCGTGTGTGATGATGCGCGCTGCAACAGCCGCAGTGTGTGCTGATTGGCTGAGGACTGCACGGATGGTATCGGGTTGGCTGTGTATCTCTTGTTCGAGGAGGGTGTGTGCCATTGGGGACCTCGTGCTGCACTCTTTTGGCCAGTATACCTGATGCATGCACAGCCAAGACTGCCGGGCGGTACCGGTTGGTGACGGGACAAACGTCTGCGTGAGGGTTTTTTGTGCGGTTAACGCAAATTTGCGATGGGTTGCAATGAACGTTAACACTGCTGTGCCATGCTGATAGTGAGTTTTCAGTGGAGGAAGTAATGCATACACACCAGATGCACATTGCTGATTTGCACGTCCATACCACCATCAGTGATGGACATGCAAGCCCCGAAGACGTGATTGCCTATACGCTGGCGCATACATCAGTGACGATGATTGCCATCACCGATCACGACCAAATACACGGGGCCAAACGGGCTGCGGCAGCCGCCGAAGGCACGCGCCTGCAGGTCATCATCGGCGAAGAAATCTCGTCGCGTGATGGGCACATTTTGGCCTACTTCATTGAGGACCGCATCGCCCCTGGGTATAGCACTGCAGATACGATCCGAGCCATCCACGAACAAGGCGGATTGGCCGTGGCAGCGCACCCGTATGACTGGATGGTGCGTTCGTGTGGTCGG
>QWQY01000059.1 GCA_003670675.1 Chloroflexota bacterium | reverse complement strand
CGCTCAAAAACGATGGGGGAGGTCGACTGCATGCGCATCTATCCTCTGCACAAAGAAAAACGCGACGTCCGAAGACGCCGCGTTGCGTATCTCAACTGCCACACTCGGCGACTATTTGCTCGTAGCCCGGGCAACCAAATCGGTGTTGATGAGGGTGTTCACGTCTAGGTCTGTATCATACTCCAAATACCCACGCGTGCGGAAGTATGCCTGCAGGGTGCTCAGATTGTCGACCGGGATGACGCCCTCGGCGTTGTAGTTTGCTGCAGACGCCTGCTCGATAACGGCAGCCGGCACCTTGGTGTACGTCTCGATGATAGCGGCAATCTCGGGCGTCATGTACTCGCCCTGCAAATCGCCACAGGCCTTGAGGTAGGCCCGCATGAAGCCCTCAGACGTCGCGGTGTCGGCCAACATCGACTCACCCATGTACAGGTAGGTCGCATAAAAGCCATCGATGAAGTCGTCGGCCAAGACCGCCACGACGCCCTTTTGGACGTTGATGGTGGCCAGCGGCTCACCCAAAATCGCTGCATCGATCGAACCGTTCTCGAGCGCTGCCGGCACATCCTTGAAGCCCACGGTGACCAGTTCGATATCGGCCATCGTCAAGCCGTTCTTGATGAGGGCTTGATCGACCCAGTACTCGGTGGCCGCGCCGGTGGCGTTGATGGCGACTTTTTTGCCTTTGAGATCAGCGACCGACTTGATTTCGTCGACGCGCTTGGCGCTGATGACCAGCGGGCTCGTCATCGGCGCTGATTCGTTGTGCATCGGCGCCACAATCGAGAACTTCACACCGCGGGCGGCGGCGTTGAACAACCCGGCACCGGCACCACCAAAGGCAGCATCGAAGTTGCCAGCGGCCAGTTGGACGACCGGGTCACTGCCGCCCTGCACCGGCGTCGATTCGATCTGGATGCCCTCGGCAGCGAAGTAGCCGCGCTCGATACCGACATACAACGGCGCATAAATCATCACGGGCACATAGCCCAAGCGGACGATTTTGAGCTCGGCGGGAGCGGCAGCAGTAGGCTAAGCCGGCGCAGCCTCGGTGGGCATCGGGTCGGTCAGCGGTTGGGTCGCCGTCGCTTCGACGGCCGGCGCTTGCGTGGCTTCGGCAGCCGGAGCAGCCGCACCGCCACAGCTGGCGAGCACCAGACTCAACACAAGCAGTGAAATTAGACGCTTCATGCGTGTCACACTTTCGTACAATACATGCCGTAATGCCGAACATTGTACCAGAATTCACGACTTCTGCATCTTTTTTTACGAAAGCCGCAGGGGACCGGCGTTCGCGCCCCGCGCCGCCGCGCGCAGTGGTGCTGGGGCATACTGGACTACGACGGGCAGCGTCAGAAAACCGCGGCGCATTGTTGCGCTCCATCAGGAGCGGGATGGGTGTGCGGGCGCAGGAAGCCGCGCTGAAATACACGTTCCAATGGTGAATGCTTCTTTCCATATACAATGAATTTACCGTTTACTATTTTTCGTATCAGTTACATTGATTTTTCGAAAAAGGACACTTAGAACATGTACCTGTACATACAACGTCTCGCACGCACGGCGCTCCTGGTGCTGTGTATTATGGGAAGTCAATTGGCAGCGCCTGCCACGACACATGCACTCGGTCGCGCGTGTTTCGATTTGTCGAGCGGCTCAGATTTGTCGGGCTGTGATTTTCGTGGCTTTGACTTCAGCAACGGCGCATTGTTGAACCTCAACTTCACCGGAGCGGACTTCACTGGCGCCAAGCTCGATGGTGCGGTCCTGACCAACACAAACTTCACCAACGCCAATTTGACCGGCGTATCGTTCAGCGGCACGTCCATGGGTGGAGTCACGCTGACGGGTGCGACCATGACGAATGTCTCGTCGGCGAACATCATCGGTACCCCGAGCGTGCTCCCCACGAATTGGGTATTGCGGAGTGGCGTTCTGCTTGGTCCGGGTGCGAATTTTCGCAACGCACTTCTCACAGGCATCAACATGGCATCCGTGGATTTGACCGGCGCCACCCTCGCCGGAGTCGTGTCGGGGGGCATCACCGGCACACCGAGCAGACTGCCCACCGATTGGAAGCTCATTGGTGGCTACCTCGTCGGGCCCGCAGCCAACCTCGCGGGAGCTCATCTCGCCGGACTCAACCTCAGCACTGCCACGCTCACCAACATCACCTCGGGCGGGGTGACGGGCACGCCCACAGCATTACCTCCCAATTGGAAGCTCATCGGCGGCTACCTCATCGGCCCAAACGTCAATCTCGCTGGCGCCAACCTGGCTGGACTCAACCTCAGCGCTGCCACGCTCACGGGCGTGAAGTCCGGTAGCATCACCGGCACACCCAGCAAGCTCCCGACATTTTGGACCATCAGTGGTGGCTTTCTCATCGGACCAGGTGCGGATTTGTCGGGCAAAAATCTCGGCTCACTCACGCTGACTGAGGCAAACCTCAACAATGCCAATCTGACCGGCGCCGACCTCAGCGGGGCGTTGTTGCGCAATGCATCTCTGGACAGTGCAAATCTCACCAACGCAACGCTCACCGGGGCTTCCCTCAGCGGTGCCGTAATGTCACGCGCCACGCTGACCGGCGTCAAATCGGGCAGGATCTTCATCGGCCCGCGCTTCTTCCCCGCCAAGTGGGCGTTGCGCGGTGGTCATCTCGTCGGCCCGAGGGCAAATCTGACCACCGCTGACCTCAGCTTTACGACGCTCACGGGTCTCGACCTGACTGGTGCGGATCTGACCAGCGCCAACCTCACCAGTGCCACGATGACAGGCACCAATCTGACCAACGCCAATCTGACCAGCACCAATCTGACCAGTGCGAACCTCACCAATGCGACCCTCACATCCGCCACACTCGCCAGTGCCACCCTGGACGGTACTGTGCTGAGCGGCGTGAAAACGGGGAGTATCAGCGGCAACCCTGCGCTTCTAGCGACTGGCTGGCAGCTTATGAACGGGCACCTGGTCGGCCCCGGCGCCAACCTCACCGGCGCAGACCTCCACGAATATTCTTTGTATGGCCTCAATCTGGCCGGGGTCAACCTCACGGGTGCGACCCTTACCAACGTGGACCTCCGCAGCGCCATCTTGACTGATGCAAACTTCACGAGTGCGAATCTGACCCGCGCCTTGTTTGCCACCGCGACCATGACCAACACGGTGCTGATCAATACGGTTTTGCTCGGTGCCAGCTCGGGATCTATTATCGGCACACCTGCCAGCGTGCCAAACGGCTGGCGCTTTGTACAGGGATATCTCGTCGGTCCCAGCGCTGAGCTCGGCACTGCCAATCTGGGCGGTGCAGATCTCGCTGGTATCGATTTGAGTGGAGCCAACCTTGGTGGTGCAGACATCCGCGGCGCCAATCTCAGCGGAGCCAAACTGCTTTCGACCAACTTCGCCGGGACCAACGCCGCCGGTACACTCTTGGACAACGCCAATTTGACTGACGCCAATCTCATGGGAGCAACATTCAGCAACGCATCTCTGCGCCGTGCCAAGCTCTTGCGAGCGGCATTCAGCAACACGCAATTCGATGGCACAAATCTCAGCGAAGCAAACTTCGGTGCCATCACCGCGTCAGGCTCGCGCTTTTATCAGGCCAACCTCAGCGGCGCACTACTCGGCAATGCCAACCTCAGTGGAAGCGATTTTTCGCAGTCGAATCTCACCAATGCCAATCTAACCAGCGCAAATCTGACCGGTGCCAACCTCGCACAAGCGACCGTGACCAAAACCAACTTCACCAAAGCCATTCTGAGTAGCGCAAATCTCACCGGCATCAGCGGCAGCGGCACGATACTGACAAACGCCACACTTTTGGGTACGGTCCTGTCCTACGTCAATCTCGTAGGCGCGAATCTGACCAGTGCGGTACTCACCGGCGCATCTGGCTCCTTTCCGGTCTTGAAGGACGCAGTCTTTACCAGAGCAACGCTCACCAATACGACCCTGTCGTCCGCCAATCTCACTGGGGCTACGTTCACCGATGCGCTCCTACCCGGGACATCGCTCGCGAGCAGTTCATTGCTTCGTGCCACGCTGACCGGCGCAAACCTGTCCACCACCACGCTGACCCACGTGACCTCGGGGGGGATCATCGGCACGCCCAGGACGCTCCCCACGGGCTGGAAGGTGCTCAAAGGGTACCTGCTCGGCCCAATGGCAGACCTGCGTGGCGCAATCCTCACCGATGTCAATATCACGGGGGTCGACCTGTACAGCGCATTGGTCACCAAGATGCGCAGTGCACGGATCACCGGCACCGCCACAGCACTCCCCTACGGCTGGATTCTCAGCCGTGGGTACCTGATTGGTGCGGGGGCCAATCTCAGCGCGACGAACCTAACGGGAATAAATCTCGGCACCGTCGATCTCACCGGCGTATCGTCTGGCGGCATTATAGGGGTGCCTGCAGTGCTCCCACCAAATTGGCAACTCATCGGGGGCTATCTCATCGGCCCCGGCGCGAATCTGTCCAACGCACGGCTCACAGGGCTCACCCTGGCGAGCGCACACCTCAGCGGCGTCACATCTGGGGGTATCGTCGGCACCCCTGCATCGCTCCCCGACCAATGGACAATCCGCTCGGGGTACCTCATCGGACCAGGAGCAGATTTGAGTGGTGCAAAACTCGCTGGCATATCGCTCAGCGGCCTGCACCTCGAAGGAGCAACATTCACCGAAGCCAACTTGCGTTCCGCCAATCTGTCAAACAGCTTCTTGGCAGGGAGTACTTTCTCTTCGACGAACCTCGCCTATGCATTGCTCACGGATGCGGATCTGACCGGCGCTACGTGGGTTTACACGATTTGCCCAGACACTACCAACAGCGAAGATAATGGTTCGACATGCATTGGTCACCTCAGTCCTGCAGCGACACCCACGATAACCGCGACAGCGACTGCCACCGGTACGCGCACTCGTACAAGCACTGCGACTCGCACGAGCACCCGCACCCCTACCTGCGCACTGTTTTGCAGCACCCCCACCCATCCGCGACCGACACCCTGATTGCAGGATTTTTCTTATATACCACCTGCAGATTAACCGTATTTGGCGCGCTGAATGGTACGCGTCATATCCGCATTCATCACGTCAGTGATGCGCGTGCGACCGAGTAAAAGATGGCACTGTGTGCTATCGAGCGGTGCAGTGGCACGTAGTGCCATGACGGTTTGGTGTGGTGGGATATGACGGGGTGGACAGGATTATTGCTGCGTTGACACTGCGGAGTGCACATCCTAAAATACCCAAATAGATTATCGATGATCAGATGCGCGAGCACCCCCTACTATGTCGTCGACCACACCGCTCACACAGCCACACTTGCGCGTCATAGCCGCCTGCGCCAAGACCTTGAGCACCACTCAGCCGTTCGATGCGCGCGTCGCGCAGGTTTTTGTGTCGATGCGCACGGTAATGTCGTTCGACGAGGTACGGCTCAGTTACTGGGCCGACTTCCCCACGCGCCAAGGTCTGGTCCACGTGGTCGGTGGCGGCACTTGGGGCATCGCCTGGGACGACGAGATGGTGCAGGCCTGCATCACCACCCAAAGCCCACAGACACGCGACGCCAGCGCCGATTTGCCGGCACGCAGTGGCTCGTTTGCGGCACGGCTGTACACCACCACGTGCATCCCCATCATGGCCAACAACGAGGTGTATGGCGTTTTTGCGTTCCGCACCGATAGTCCGCAACCGGTCAATGTGCGTGACCTCGCGGCCATCGACGCACTCATCCCGCTGTTTGCCACGCAGCTCGTGCTCCTGGTAGCCAGTACTCCCCATAGTAACCACGACGAACAGCTGCTCCAGGCTGCCCGCAAGCAATTGCGCATCGTCGATATCATGGCCCAACTCCGTACAGATTTTGATCCGCCCATCCCGCTCCATGGGCTGCTCCCGATGATTTTGGCGCGTGCCTGCGAATACAGCGGCGCCGAATACGGCAGCATCGTGTTGGTCGACCCAGACCGCCAAGAAATAGAGCTCATCGCCGTGCACGGCTACCAGGTCACTCCCCTGCGCTCGGGTGCACTCGAGCATATCCGCCATCGCTGGAACTGGGACAGCGGGGTCGCCGGCAAAGTCGCCCGTTCGGCGCGCCCGCTGATGCTCAAAGATGCCCCCGACGACGTCACGTACTTCTATACCAATCTGCCTACCGTGCGCTCCAAGTTGGCCATCCCGTTGGTGGTCGACAAACGCGTCGAAGCCGTGCTCTGCCTCGACAGTGGTCGGGTCGATGCCTTCAGCGAACACGAATCGGCCCTGGCCCTGGGCGTCGCCGAAGCGTCTGCACAGCCGTTGCGCCGGGCCATCCGCTACCAGGAGTTACTCGAACGGAGCACGCAGCTCAATCAGGTCTTCCAGAGCATCCCGTCGGGCCTCGTGCTCATCGATCGCTACGGCCAGGTGCTCCGCCACAATCCCGCATTTCTGCATATTTGGGGATTGACGGCCGAGCAGGTAGGCGTTGGATTCCGCGTGCCCTTCGACATGCTGGCGCTGTTGTTGCCGCGCTTCATCGACTCGAACGCCTTTACGCAGTTCAGCGATAACGCCCACAGCAATCCCGACCAAGAGATTTCGATGAGCCTCAAGTTGCGCAACCCGCACCAGGAGTTGCAGATTCTGTCGGTACCCACGCGCGACAACAGCGAGCACATCACCGGCCGCATCTGGGTCATCAACGACACCACGCGTGAGACCGAGGCAGACCGCCTCAAGAGCGAGTTTGCGTCGCTCGTCTCGCACGAGCTCAAAACGCCGCTGACCTCGATTATGGGCTACTCCGACATCCTGCTCAACCGCGATTTGCCCAGCGAGGCCCAAAAGAACCTGCTGCGCATCCTGCGTAGCGAGGCCGAAAATCTCCAAAGCCTCGTGCACGAAATGCTCGACTACGCCCGTATCGAGGCCAACACCGTACGCATCAATCGCTGGCCCATCGCCGTCGGCGAACTGTCGGTCGATCTGGCCAAAAAACTGCAGCACAGCGTCACCTTCGCCAACCACCAGATTGCCTTTGATGTGCCGCCCCATCTGCCGCCGGCCTATGCCGACAAAGACCGCGTGCGCCAGATTTTGACCAATCTCATCTCGAACGCCGCCAAGTATTCGCCCGACGGCGGCACCATCACCGTGCGCGTGCGCGAGCTGGCCAACCCGCCGGCGCGCCACCCCGATGGGCAGTTTTTGCACATCAGCATCAGCGACGAGGGCATCGGGATCACCGCCGAAAACCTGTCGCGCATCTGGGATCGATTCGTACGCGTCGACACCAGCAACACCAAAAGCATCGGCGGTACGGGCCTGGGGCTCACCATCGTCAAAGGGCTGGTCGAGCTCCACGGCGGTCGTGCCTGGGCACACAGCGAAATCAACAAGGGCAGCACGTTCCACTTCTCGTTGCCGGTGGCAACGGATTTGGCGCACGAAAACTAAGTCCCTTCGTGTGCGCCGTGCCGGCGCCCACACGCCGGAGCGGCAGATGCCCATGCGTCAGACGCCGCTCGTGGTACGGCCGGACGTTTCACAAAAAAAGAACACACCATCATGCCCAACGAAATCCCGGCCGGACCGGTCACCGTCGAGCTCCGCGTCAGCAATTCGCGCTTCATCACCCACCTTGCACCCGCTGCCGAGGTGGTGACAGCACGGGCGTTTATCGCATCGATACGCGCCAAAATGCCCGACGCCAATCACCACGTGTATGCCTATGTCATCGGCCACGGCGGCACCACCACCCTCGGCATGAGCGACGACGGCGAACCGTCGGGCACGGCCGGCCGACCCGCCTTGGCGGTCCTCAAAGGGAGCGGCCTCGGTGACGTGGTGGTGGTGGTGACGCGCTACTTCGGGGGTACCCTGTTGGGCACGGGCGGCCTCGTGCATGCCTATGGCGACAGCGTCAAAGCCGTGCTGGCCGAGGTCGTACGCGTCGAAAAAATCGCCCGCTGTCGCCTCTTGATGGTCATGCCCTACCCGCTCTACGAAGGCGTAAAACGGCAATTAGCAGGCTTTGATAGCAGCATCGACAACGAAGAATTCGGCACCGACGTGACGTTGACGGTCACCGTCCGGGTCGCCGACGCCCACACCATCGAAGCCCTCTTGATCGAACAGACCGCCGGCACCATCGAGATCCTGCACACCGACCTCGACTAGGCCACCGAACGCAACGTGTTGACCACATCCACCACGGCGCCGATTGCATACGCGACCGTGGCTGCATCGCTCTGGCGCCCCAACGAGATGCGCAGGGCGGCTTGTTCGTCGCTGCCAATTGCACCAATCGCGGCGAGCACGTGCGACGGCTCGAGCGACCCACTGGTGCAGGCCGACCCACTCGAGGCGCAGATGCCGCGCTGATCGAGCAGGATCAACAGGCTGTCGCCGTCGACGCCGTCGATGACGAAGCTGGCGTTGTTGGCCAGGCGTTCGGTCGCGTGCCCGGTCAGGCGCACGCCGGGCAGTTCACCCATAATGCCGGCGATCAACGCATCGCGCAACGGCGTCAAGCGGGCGACCTCGGCCACGCGCTTGGCCTCGGCGTGCTGGAGGCCCGCGGCAAAGCCGACGATGCCGGCGATGTTTTCGGTACCGGCGCGGCGCCGGCGCTCTTGCGCGCCACCGTGGATTTGGGGCGTACAGGCGATGCCGCGGCGCACATAGTTGACGCCCGTGCCTTTGGGTCCATAGAACTTGTGCGCCGTCATGGTCAGCACATCCACCCCCAAATCAGCCACCCCGATGGGCAACAACCCGGCCGCTTGGACGGCATCGGTGTGGAACGGGACGCGCTGCGCTTTGGCGATGGCGGCGAGTGCGGCGATGGGCTGGATGGTGCCGATCTCGTTGTTGGCATACATGATCGAGACCAGCGCGGTGTCGGGGCGCAACGCGGCCGCTAGGTCTGCCGCTGCTACCTGCCCCGTCCCATCGACCGGCAGTATGGTCACGGCAATCCCGCCGCGTTCCAATGACTCGGCGGCGTGCAGACAGGCGTGGTGCTCGATGGCGCTGATGACGACGTGCGCCGAGCCGTGGTCGCGCAAATATGCCTGCACGACGCCTTTAATGGCCAGGTTATCGCCTTCGCTGCCGCCGCCCGTGAACACCAGCTCGGCCGCAGTACAGCCGAGGATCCCCGCGACGGTATCGCGGGCCTGATCGAGGGCATTGAGGGCGGTGCGGCCGGCCTGATGGGTGCTCGATGGATTGCCATAGACCGTGGTCAAATAGGGCATCATCGCCTCGAGCACCTCGGGTGCGAGGGGCGTCGTGGCAGCGTGATCGAGGTAGTGCAGGGGCTGGGTCATAGCGGAGTTCCCTTTGGGTGTGTGCGGTGCACCACGTCGGTGCATACGGTTTATTATTGCAGTTTGCAGTTTGCAGTTTGCAGTTTGCAGTTTGCAGTTTGCAGTTTGCAGTTTGCAGTTTGCAGTTTGCAGTTTGCAGTTTGCAGT
>QWQY01000058.1 GCA_003670675.1 Chloroflexota bacterium | reverse complement strand
CGCACGGATGTAATTGAAGTCCTCACGGTACGGGAACGAGGCCAAATACCAGCGGATCGAGTCAGGGCTTTGTTGCAGGACTGCATCGCGTACAAACACGAGATTGCCCAGTGATTTGCTCATTTTGGCGCCGTCGAGCCAGGTCAATCCACCATGCACCCAGAAGCGGGTGAATGGTCGTTTGCCGGTATAGCCTTCGGTCTGCACGATTTCGGATGGATGATGCGGGAAGACCAAATCGCGGCCGCCGCCGTGGATGTCGAGTTGGTCGCCGAGGTAGCGGGTCGACATAGCCGTGCACTCGATGTGCCAGCCCGGTCGCCCGGGGCCCCATGGGCTTGGCCATGTCGGTTCGCCGGGGTTTGAGGTGCGCCACAGCACAAAGTCCAGCGGGTCGGTCTTGTTGGGGTCGTTGGGATTGTTGCCGCGTTCGTTGGCTGTTTTGAGGAGTTCTTCGTACCCGCCGAGCCGGGCCATTTCGCCGTAGCTTGGTTCGCTGCTGACATCAAAGAAGACATTGCCGTTGGCGACATAGGCTTTGCCGTTTTTGAGGAGGCCTTCGATGATGGGGATCATCCCGCTGATTTCTTCGGAGACTTTGGGGAAGAAATCCGGCGCAAGGAAGTTCATCGCCTTGCAGTCCTTCAGGTACTGGTCGACTTCGCGCTTGGCGAGGACATCCCAGGCGATGCTGTCGCGGTTGGCACGTTCGAACAACGGATCGTCGACATCGGTGACATTTTGACAGTAGGTTACCTGACCACCCTGTGAACGAATATAGCGAATCAATATGTCGAATATCAAAAACGTGTGGGCATGACCAATATGTGTTGTATCGTAGGGCGTGACACCGCAGACGTAGAGGGTCAACGGACGGTCTTTAGGGATCTCGAGCGTCGCTTTGTGACCACGCAATGTGTCGAAGAGTTGCATAATGCCGTCCTTTGTGGAATGGATTACCCATATTATACACGGGACGCTTGCAAAACGTACCCGCTTCCGCTCGTCGCGGACGCGCCGAAGCCGATAGCTGCAGTGGTATTCTATACAGACGCAAAAGGAGACGCCGTGCGGATTGGAATAGACATCAGCCGATTGGCGACACGCCAACGAACCGGCACCGAACGCTATACTTGGGAACTGTTGGCTGCCCTGGCTGCAGACCCTGGACCGCATACCTATATGCTCTATACGCGTGAACTCCCTGTAGACTTGCCTACGTTACCGCCACAGATGGAGGTGCGTGTGGTACCCGGTCGACGACTGTGGACACACATCCATCTCGCAGCGGAGTTGTTCCGCGACTGTCCTGATGTGTTGTTTGTGCCGTCGCATGTCGTGCCGTGGAACACGCCCTTCCTGCGCCATCTGCAGGTGGTCACTACCGTCCACGACTTGGGATTTTTGGCGTTCCCCGCAGCGCATACGACCTTTCAAAACATCTATCTGCGGTTGAGTACGCGCTGGGCCGCCTGGGCAGCTCATCGCATCATTGCGATTTCGGATGCAACAGCGCGAGATTTGGTGCGTTATACAGGGATGGACTCCCACCTGATAACCGTCATTGCGCACGGTGTTGCACCGGTGTTCGCGCCGACACATGCGACTGCGCAACCATATCATCGCTTTTTCCTCACGGTCGGGACACTGCAGCCGCGCAAAAACCTGCAGCGCTTGATCGAGGCATTTATCCGCATGCCGCAGAACCACGACACACAGCTGGTGATCGCAGGCAAAGTAGGGTGGCTCGGCGAGCCGTTGCAGGCGCTGATCGAAGCCGCGGGAGCGCGAAATCGTATCCATTTGGTGGGATTTGTCCCCGATGCAACGCTCTATGGACTGCTGGCGAGTGCGCGCGCGTTTGTCTTCCCATCGCTGTACGAGGGGTTTGGTATGCCGGTGCTCGAGGCAATGGCCAGCGGGACCGCGGTCGTCTGCGCAAACACCTCGGCATTGCCGGAAGTCGCTGGGGATGCGGCGGTGCTGTTTGACCCGCTGTCGGTCGAGTCGATGTGCACGGCATTGACCCGTGTCGACAATGACGATGCACTAGTGGCGATGTGTGTCGAGCGTGGGCTGGAGCGCGTACAGCACTATACGTGGGCTCGCTGTGCGGCGCAGACGCGTGCCGTGCTCGAAGGGTCCGCCTGATGCGCCGCTGGTATTACGGCTGGAGCATGCTCGGTGTATTGGCAATCACCGAGACAATTTCGTATGGAATTTTGATTTATGCCTTCAGTGTCTTTGTGGTGCCGCTGGAGGAGGCGTTTGGATGGTCGCGCGCGACGATCAATGGTGCAATCACGGCTGCGCAGTTGGTTGCTGGGTTGCTCGCCTGGCCGGTCGGAGTGGTGTTGGATCGCTATGGTGCGCGCTGGATGATGACCGCTGGTGCGCTGTGGGCGGCACTGTGGTTGGGTGCCTGGGGATTCGTCACCGAGCCATGGCAACACATCGCGGTCTGGGTGATGCTGGGCATTTCGATGGCGACGACCCTGTACGAACCGGCGTTTGTGGTGGTGGCCCAGTGGTTTGAGCGGCGCCGGAGCACCGCGTTGACCGTGTTGACATTTGTGGCGGGGTTCGCCATTATCATCGCCACCCCGAGCACGACGTGGCTCATTCACACCTATTCATGGCAGGTCACCACCTGGGTGTATGCTGCGGTGATGTTGGTGGTGGTAGCACCGTTGTTGGCATGGTGGATCCGCAAATCACCTGCGGATGTGGGCGCGACGGTTGATGGCTTGCCAGCGACGACGAGTCAGACCGTGCGTGCCGTCCCCGTTGGGATGGTGCGTGATGTATTGTGCGAGCAGGGATTTTGGTTGCTGGTGGCAGCGTTTTTGGCATCCACATGCGCATTAGTAGTGGTGCTCCAAACGTTCGTCCCGCTACTGATAGACCGCGGCTACGCACCGGCGGACGCCGCCTGGTATGCAGCCACCGCCGGTGTTTTGGCGTTGCCCAGCCGTTTGTTGTTTACCCCATTGGGGACATATTTTTCGCGCTATAGCTTGGCCACGGTTTTGTGTGTGATGCAGGGGTTGGCGCTGATTGCGTTGATGCTGTTGCCCGGATTGTGGGGGGTATGGGGCTGTGTGGTGCTGTTCGGCCTGAGTTTCGGGGCGATTACGCCGGCACGGGCAGCATTGTTTGCTGATCGCTATGGGGTCGGCATCTATGGCGCGCTGAGTGGCATCTTGGCACTGGTATTAACACTCGCACGGGCAGTCATGCCCGTGCTGGTCGAATTGGCGCGTGAACAGAGTGGGGACTACCGGGGTATCTATATCTGGGTGGGTATCTTCAGCGCGGTCGGGTCGCTTGGGATCGCAGTCGTGCCCGCTCTGCGACAGAGCGGGCACGAAGGGTCAAGCAGGGCGAACGCAGATTAGGCCAGTGCGTTTAGGGCAGTGAGAAGCCGATCAATCTCTTGGGTGGTGTTGTAATGCACCAACCCGATGCGTACCATGCCGCCCTTGTCTTCGACGCCGAGGCGTTCGGTCAAGTTCAACGCATAGTAATTGCCGTCCCACACAAAGATACCTTCGGCTGCCAATGCCACCGCAACCGCATGCGGTGTGTGTTTGGCCATGCGGATTGCCACGGTCGGTGTGCGTTTGCCGAACTCGCTGCTATCGCTGATGCCGTAGAATGTCAGCCCAGGGATTTTGAGCAGACCGCTAATCAGGTATTCGCTGAGTTCTCGTTCGTAGGCTTGGATGGCATGCATCGCATAGTCTACGGCTGCGCGGCGCGTAGCGAACGGCTTGCCTGCGGTACGTGTACCTAACTCGGCCAGATAGTCAATGGCGGCAGTGACCCCAGCCATCACCTCGTGGTTCTTGGTGCCTGTCTCCCAACGCTCGGTCGAATCGTTGCCGGCAGGGCGGACCTTGTATGCAGCGATGCCTTCGAGGTGGGCTTTTTTGCCGTAGATTGTCCCACTGTGTGGCGCAAAGAATTTGTAGGGCGAGCAGGCCAAAAAGTCGACGTCGAGGTCTTTGACGTCGATGGGTCCATGGGGTGCATAGTGCACTGCATCGACAAACACCATCGCACCGACTGCTCGGCCCAGTTTGACCGCTGCCTTGATGTCGTTGATGGTCCCGACTGCATTGGATGCGACGCCTACCGCGATGAGTTTGGTTTTGGCGTTGACTTTGCTGGCGAAATCGGCCATATCGAGCGTGCAGTCCTCGACATCGACATCGACTTCACGGATAACTACGCCGAGTTCCTTGAGGGCATGCCACGGCGCTACGTTGGCATCGTGGTCGAGCTTGGTGGTGACAATCTCGTCGCCTGGTTTGAGGGCGCGCCCGATTGCACGTGCCAACGCGAACGTCAATGTAGTCATGTTTGCGCCAAACATGACTTCGTCTGGTGCACAGCCGAGGAAGTCTGCCATTGCTTCGCGTGCAGCCCCGATGGTGGCGTCGGTACGCTGGCTGGTCAAAAATGATCCATGGGTGTTTGCATTGGAGTGGCGGAGGTAGTTGCTGATTGCGTCAATCACGCCATTTGGCACTTGGGTGCCGCCGGGGCCGTCGAAAAAAACAGCCGGTTTATTGTTGACCTGTTCGGCCAATGCGGGGAACTGACTCCGAATCCATGCGAGATCGAGTGTCATGTGCGCTTCCTTTGTCTGTAACTGGGTGTGTCGTATTCTAGCATTATTCACACACGACGCCGTCGGAGGAATTCCTCCGACGGCGTGCCATACCCAGCCACAGTTGATTTAGTTGCGTGTCAGCAACAGCACTGCAGCGGCCCGGTTAATCATCCAGAAGCTCACCGGGAGCAAAATCACGGTCGAACCAAACACCCAAGCAAAGGCCAGCCACAGGGCACTGAGCCACCATCCCACAAAGATGAAATACAGTGCGCGCAGGATCATCGGGTACTGCGGTGTATTGACAACACGGACGACGCCGCGTTCGTCCACCATTGTGACATAATCTCTGCCACGCAACGTCGTTACCTGGGGGAGCGCATTGAGCATGATGATGCCGATAGGCAACCCGATAATGCTGATACACAGTACCCACGCAATTGCAGTCCAAATCCCGCTGAGCCACCACCCAAGCAAAAGGAACCAGAGAATCCGAAAGATGATGTTGGGTGCGTGTTGTGCCTGTACGGTCGTCATGTGTAACTCCTTTTCTCTACCGCTGGTACGCAGACTATCACAGGATTGTTGCATCGGCTATAATAGGGGCATTCCACCCTCACCCCCTATCGTGACCGTGACTGGCGTACCCGTTCGGTCAGAGGAGCAGACATGTCAACGACGACCATTATTCTGAACCCCTGGGCTGGCCGTGGCAAAGCCGGCCGTCGGCAAGCAGCGCTCGAAGCAGCACTGCAGAGCGCGGGGATTGCGTATACCCTGGTGCGCACCAACGGCCGGGGGCATGCAACCCAACTCGCCCGCGAAGCGGTGTTGGCGGGTAGTGATGCGGTCATCGCAATCGGCGGCGACGGTACCCTCAACGAAGTCGTCAATGGGGTCGTCGAAGGCAATCAGGCGAGTGGACGACGGGCAGCGTTTGGCGTCATCCCGCTCGGCACTGGGAGCGACTTCGTCAAGGTGCTCGAAAATGTGGCAGCCGATGATATCGAAGGCGGGATTCGGCGGATTCTCGAGAACCGCCGCCGACCCATTGACTTGGGCCTCGTAGAGGTCCCTGGTCAAGTCAAACGGTACCTGCTCAATGCCGTGGGTGCTGGTTTCGATGCGCAAGCAGCGGCCGAAGCGCTCAAATTCAAACGGATCACGGGCTGGTTGGTCTATTATTTGGCGATTCTCAAGGCGTTGATTAATTACAAAGCATTCCCGATGAAGATTTCGTTCCGAGACGAAGTTGTCGAGCGTCGCATGATGTTCTGCACCATTGCCAATGGACGGTGCCAAGGGGCTGGGTTTTGGCTGACCCCCGATGCACACATCGATGACGGACAAATGGATATCTGTATGGTAGACATGTTGGGTGTCATCAAGGTATTGCAGTACATCCCACTCATCCAAAAAGCCGCGCACACAAACCTGCCGGAAGTACGGATGGAGCGCACACCATTGATTCATATTACCTGCGAAAACGACCTGCCTGTCGCCATCGATGGCGAAGTGGTAAGCACAACCGCACGTGACATAACGGTAACTGCGTGCCCAGGTATTGTCGATTTGTTGCATTAGGACGTGCATGATTAATCACGATCAGCTCCACCGTGACCTTGCGACGCTCGCTACCATCGTCGAACCAGGGTGTGCCGGCACCACGCGACGCGCGTTTACTCCTGCACATGCTGCGGGGCGGCAGTGGCTCACCACGCAATTTGCGGCAGCAGGGCTCGAGACGACGACGGATGCCGGCGGCAACTTGATCGGCCGGAGAGCCGGCAGCGCAGCGCTCCCACCTATCGTGATTGGGTCACACAGCGACACCGTGATGGCGGGCGGGCGGTACGACGGTGCACTGGGCGTGTTGTCTGGGTTGGCGGTTGCACGTGCGTTGCAGCACTCAGGCCAGGTGCTACGGCACCCCCTCGAAATCGTCGATTTCCTCGCCGAAGAATCGACACCGCTGGGTTCACTCATCGGCAGCACGGCGATGTGCGTCGGCCTAGATGAGGTCACCTTGTCGCTCGAAATCCCGGCGTGGGGCACGTTGTCAGACGCGCTGACGCGGAGCGGGGGTAATCCGCATGCGGCACAGCGTGCATTGCGACAGCGTGGGGACATCGCCGCGTATCTCGAGGTCCACATCGAACAAGGGCCATTCCTCGAAGCGGCACACCAGCCGATTGCTGCGGTGACTGGCATTGTGGGCATCCGCCGTGCAGATATCATCTGCCGTGGTCGCCCGGATCATGCTGGAACTGCATCCATGACGATGCGCCACGATGCGCTCGCCGCTGTCGCCCACGTCATTACTACGGCCGAGGCAGCCGCTAGTGCGTTACCGGGTACGGTGGCTACCGTCGGCGCGCTGACTATCAGCCCCAATCAGTCCAATGTGGTGCCTGCGGTAGTCCGCTTTTCGGTCGAAATGCGTAGTCTGCTGTGGGCAGATGTCGAGACACTCTGGGCGCAGATCCATGCGTTGCTGGAGTCTGCCTGTCGGTCTCGCGGGGTGACGGTCGAGATCGAGATGATCCACGATTCTGCCCCGGTGACGTTTGCTCCGGAGCTCGTCGATATCGTCAGTCGTGCCTGTGTGACTGCCGCAGGCAGTAGCGTGCGGCTCTCGAGCGGTGCCGGTCATGATGCGAGTCTGATGGCAGGCATTGGACCCGCCGGCATGATTTTTGTTCGGACCAAGGACGGTCGGAGTCATTGTCCCGAGGAGTACGCTGCTCAAGCCGACATAAATGCAGCTGTTGATGCACTGGCACACGCAGTCCTGCATATTGATGCACGGGAGAGAGATTTGGTGGTATGAGTGCCAAGGCACAGCGTACGACAGAAAGCTTGCAGCGACGACTCCGTCGGCAGGCGGATGAAGCCCGTATATCTGCGTTGCGTGAGCTGTCGCACTGCAGCAGCTTGCCCGTTGCCGAGCTGCGTTGGATCGGCCGTCATGCAACGTTACGGGTGTTTGCCGCGCAGACTACCATTGTCACTGAGCGCATGCCAAGCGATTTCTTGTACATCGTCATGCAAGGCACCGTCACTGCGAGCCTGCATGACCGGGTAGGCCGTGAAGCATCCTTGGGGACTCTGCGGAGCGGTGATGTCTTTGGTGAAGGACCGTTGTTTGGGACGCATTTTGGCAGTTCGACATTGGTGTCGCAATCTCCGTGTCACCTCTTGCAGATCCCATTGGAGCGCATCCAACTCGATGCCCATCAACTAACGAGCTTTTTTGCGGTGCTCCGCACGCTCTATCGGCAACGGTTGGCACAGGCAACCCTTTTGCGCGTGCCGTTCCTTGCGTTGCTCGGCGACGATGAGCGCAATAGTGTGGCCGAGCAATTGTTGGTACTTGATGTTCGCCGCGGTGAATATGTCGTCCGACGTGGGAATCGGCCAAATGGATTGCACCTCATCGAAACGGGGCAATTTGTCATCGAACAGGACGGTCATGTGGTGTCGCATCTCGATGCTGGTGACTTTTTTGGCGCTACCGCCCTCATGACGAACGAGCCCGCATTTGGCGATATTCGGGCGGTGACCCCGTGTCAGATCCTGACGATGCCGACATTGCAGTTTTTGGGATTACTAGAGCGGCACCCCGATATGGCCCAATACATAAGTACAAGCATCCAGGAAAGGAGCACCTACGGCGCGCGCCTCAATACCGTGGGTGATGCGCTTGTGTCACATGGCGTTCGTCGTGGCGAACGCGTTTTGGTGCGTGATGTCGAACGCTGTCCACCGGATTGCCGATTGTGTGTCGATGCATGCGCATCCCGCCACGGCACAGCGCGGATTCAATTGCAAGGTGTACGCACAGAGGCAATAGAAATCGTCGACAGTTGTCGACAGTGCCGGGTAGGTGCGGAGTGTGTCGAAGTATGCCCCAAAAACGCTATTCAATGGTCGGGGTCTGTATTGACCGTGACCGACGCATGTGATGGCTGTGGGCTGTGTGTGCCTGCGTGTCCGTATGGCGCAATAACGGTCGAACCCGCGGTTCGCAGTATGTTGACGACGCTCCAGCAACGCGTGCAAACGATCCCCATATTGTCTTTGGTCGTCAGTAAGCCTGCCCTCCGTGCGAACAAATGTGATTTTTGTGTTTCGCACACGGATATGGCGTGTGTATCGCGATGCCCGATTGGCGCATTGCGCATCGAAGAGGTCGAACAGCTTTTCCCGTATTAGGCGTACCCAAACACCTCGCTGCAACGGTACTACATGCAGGAGGTATGCAATGTTTGAACGACTGTTGCAGTGGGTGTTCCCGGACGAATGTGTCGGCTGTGGGATGCGTGGTGCGTTGCTCTGCGCGGGGTGTTTGGCAGCAGCACCACCGTATACCGACCCGATGCCGTGCCTCGGCGCCCACCAGGTGTTTATCCGCTACGAGTACATCGACACCATCCGTGCTGCATTATTGTTGCTCAAGTACTGTGGCAAGCGTCGCATTGCACAGGCGTTCGCAGATGCCCTTGTGTCCATGCTCCCCACCACCTATGCTGCGGTGATTGCGCTCCCTGCCGCACCACTGCGGATTTCTCAACGCGGGTACGACCAGGCAGTTTTGGTAGCGCAGGCTGTGGCCCGCAGACTCGGTGTGCGGTATGGTTCAGGACTTTTCCGTACGCGTGACACCACTGCGCAAGCACATCTTACCCGTGCGCAGCGGGCGGCGAATGTCGCGGGTGCTTTTGGCTGGCAGGGCGCGGTCCCGAATGGGCGGGTATTGCTGGTCGATGATATTTGTACAACTGGCGCGACGCTGCGGGAGGCAATCCATGCGTTGCACGCAGCAGGCATCCAAGACGTTGATGTTGCGGTGATTGCGCGGGGAAAAACAAACTGACTCCCGTTCGGTTGAACGGGAGTCAGGGCGGGGTTCGTTTATTCTTCTTCGACGTCGTCGTGTTTGGATTCGTCTTTGGCCAAGTCGCCTAAGCTGATTTCCTTCTCACCATAGGT
>QWQY01000057.1 GCA_003670675.1 Chloroflexota bacterium | reverse complement strand
GCAGATCCGTTCGATTGTTGGTGGCATGTTATCCCCTCACCGTTGAACTGGCAGACGATTGACCGCGACATCGGCGCACACGAGGTCTTCGGTATCTTCGATTTTGGTGCTGATATAGGCAAACCCGATTACACCCAGGGCGTCGCTCAGGGCGGCACGGGTGACCACACCTGCCTCGCGGCCCGACGCGGTCAGCAGCGGTGCAGGTGTTGCCACTACACCTCCAAGGGTGATACGCTCGAGTGTTTTGGCACGCCGTCCGCGACTTTCCATGCGGGCGATGATTTCTTGGCCGACGTAGCAGCCTTTCGCCGTGTGAATGGCAGCTTCGAGACCTGTTTCGAGCGGGACATAGTCGGTGCCGATTTCGCTGCCGAACGCAGGCACTCCTGCTTCGAGTTGCCACAACGACAACGTCGCAGCATCCAACTGGGGCACAGTGCTACGCGGCAGGATACCCTCGGTGGCATCGACTGGCTCGAGAATGCGCCAACCATCACCTCCGAGCGGTGTGGTGCGCATCAGCAGCGTATTATGCCAGCGGACAACCCCATCAACGCTGACTGTTGCAACGTCAATACCCGTTTGCGCAGACAGCCACGCAGTTGCACCCTCGCCATAGAGCGTATACTGGCGATGACTCTGGGCAGCAGGTGCAAGGGTCACTTTGTCGTTAAAGAAAATGTTCTTCTTCAGGTGGGTATACACCATTGGTCCTTGACCACTACTGGTAAAGACCCACACTGCTGGATGTTCGTTGACAACAGTCAAGAGGTCCATCGATCGGCCAATCGGCGTGGTCAGCACCGTTTGACTGGAGTGACCGGGAGCAAGCTGCAACATATGATTGGTCGTCAGTCGATGGAGCAACGGTAATGCATCAGCGCCCAACATCTGCATCCGTCCATACTGTTGTTCGTCAAACCACTGCATGGGATGAATGGGTGTGTGTACAAAAGGTTCCATGCTATCATTGTCCTCATAAACCAAAAGAAAGTCAGCTATGTCTTCAGATATTCAGACGTCGCGTGGTGGATGGTGGGTCGTTGGACAGTTCATCATTTTGGCGATGATTGTAACGGCAGGAATCATCCGTGAAGGGCACTATACCGGTGGTCTGCTGAGCACCGTTGTGGGGGCTGTGCTGTGCCTTGTGGCGGTAGGATTCGGCTGGCGCGGCTTTGTTACCTTGGGCAACAACCTCACCGCCTTCCCCAAACCATTGGACGATGGGCAGTTAGTAATCACCGGTGTCTATGCTATTGTACGACATCCCATCTACACCGCAGTGTTGTGTGGCAGCGCAGGATATGCGCTCCTGACCACGAGCTGGGTGGGGCTGGTGTTGACGGGAGTTTTGGGGGTGTGGTTCGAGTTCAAATCGCGGCGTGAAGAACGGTTTTTGCGCGAACGGTTCCCGACGTATGCTGCATATGCACAAACAGTGAAGAAATTCCTGCCACGCATCTATTAGGAAGATTATGTACGCAAGCCCCGGTGCTATTCATCTGCATTCGCAGTATTCCGACGGGAGTGGGTCGATCCCACACATCGCACGGGCAGCGCGTGGCGCAGGAATCGAGTGGGTTATCATCACGGACCACGACACGCTCGATGGTCGTGCAGAGCAGGGGTACATCGACGGGGTACTGACATTGGTCGACCAAGAGATCACGCCCTTCCATAATCACTTTCTCGGGCTAAACGTAGACCGTGTTATTCCAAACACATTGCCGCCGCAACAGTTTATCGATGCAACATACGATGCTGGGGGTTTTGGCATCATTGCGCATCCAGACGAGCAGACGTACAACGAATTCAAGGGGCTCTTCCGGTGGGATGACTGGAACATCAATAGTCCGACCAACATGTCGGGCCGCAGTACTGGTATTGAACTGTGGAACTTCATGAGTGACTGGGGTGAGCAATTAACCCCCAACAACAAAGAATTCCTGTATGCGTTCCCGACGCGCGGGTTGCGCGGACCGACCAAGGCCACGATGGAATGGTGGGATGCGTTGAATGTTGCTGGCAAACGGACGTTTGGCGTCTGGGGGCTGGATACTCATGCCTTTTTGCGACCATCGCCGTTCGGCAGACTGCAAGTTTTTTCGTACGAATGGTCCTTCAAGACATTGACCAACTATCTGTGGTTACCCGAAAAGCTCCCGGGAAATCTCAATACTGCGATGCGCATGGTATATGGGGCACTCGCACAAGGTCGCAGTTATATGGTCAATCGGCTTGAAGGAGATTGTCCGAATCTGGAGTTTGTCGCGTTCCGAGGGGCAGAACGCTGGTATGCCGGCGACATTGCGTCGCTGCGCGAGGGGCCAATCACGCTCAAAATCACCCTCGGGAGCGATGCGCCGGTTCGTCTCATTCATAATGGGACCGAGATCATGAGTGGTCGCAACACACTGCTTACCACCATCAATGCAAGCGGCGTCTACCGTGTTGAATCGACAAAAACGAAGACGCCGTGGCTGATGACGAACCCGATTTACATTACCCGATAACACCAGGTACCGGCTGCATAGGTGCCGGAGTCAGCAAAAACAACAAAACGATCAGCGCAATTGCAGCAAATAAAATCCGCCGCCATCCGACGGTTGTCACATCATCAAACGGCGCTGGGTGGCGTGGATTTGAGAGCGTCGCAATCATCCCCCACACCAACCAGGTGTTATCGACAAAGATGCCCAGCAACAAGCAGAACGCAATCGCCCCATAGGCGAGATAGACCGACTTGGGGCCAAATAGTGCATAGGCTGCATGCCCACCATCGAGTTGGCCGATCGGGAGCAAATTGAACATCGTCACTAAGAGGCCGATCCAGGCAGCAAAGGCGACATCATTGAGTTGCACATCCATGCCGTTGTGGGGCAACATGGTACCAAATACAAAGAGTTTTGCGAGAATATAAAACGCTGAGTTCCCCTCTTGGATGTAGCCTGTGGTCGGTACGGGCCCGACCGTTGAGTGCATCAACCCATAAATCAGCAGTGGAACAGCCACCAGCAGTCCGGCAAACGGACCGGCCAAACCGACATCGAGCAACATGCGACGATCGCGCATTGGCTCACGCTGGACAATCACGGCGCCCAAGGTACCCGTGAAGCTCAGCGGGGGTGGCAACGGGATGAAGTAGGGCAAGCTCACAGGAGCCCCACGCCAACGACCGACGAGATAATGGCCCATCTCGTGCGTCGCGAGGATCCCCAACAACGTTGCAGCGAATGGCCAGCCGTCGAGAATACGCGTCGGGTGCACAAAAACATCGGTGCCACGGTAGAGCGCACCACATGCGAGACAAGAAATAATGGTGGCCATCAGGAGGATCCCAGCTACAATCCACCGTGTCGCAGCAACAGGTGGCACTCCAGCAACAAAGATTACCTCAACAGAGGATGCGCTGCGTGGGTCGGAACGCATCCAAATGGTGTAGCCTGCAGCCCGCGCACGCGCTTGAAGGAGACCAAAAAAAACGTTCGATGCACTCTTGGGAGTCGCATTGATGATGTACTGCGTCGTATCGTTGCGGGTCCAATGGACCGTACACAACCCAAGACAGAGGGAATCAATATCTGGCGGGATCAATGACTCAATATTCGTTGCCATGTACTACTCACTATCGTAAAAATCTTGCTTCGCAACCGCTAGAATACCATCAAAATGCAATGTGACATTTCGTGCACAGTGGTATACTTTGAATGAGATTCAGATGCTTGTGCAGATGAATTACAGATTTCCTATGTTCGCACGGAGGACAACATGCGCAAATCCACAGTCTACACGCTGGTCGTCATGGTGATTGCTGCCATGATTTTGCCAGCATGTGGTGGTGCCGCCACCACCGCAGCCGCCTGTAAGGCCGGCTTGGTCACCGACGTTGGCAAGATCAACGACGGTACCTTCAACCAGTACGCCTACGACGGTCTCAAAAAGGCAGAAAAGGACCTGGGCATCGGCACCAAGTACATCGAGACCCAGGCGCAGACCGACTATGGCAAGAACATTCAGGCGCTCGTCGACCAGAAGTGTGAAGTCATCGTCGCTGTCGGCTTCATGATGGGTGATGCCATCAAAGAAGCATCCGCCAAGTTCCCAGAGACCAAGTTCGCCATCGTCGACTTCGCGTACGACCCAACCATTGCCAACGTGCGTGGATTGGTCTTTGCCGAAGACCAGGCTGGCTACATGGCTGGCGCACTGGCCGCATCGATGTCGCAGAGCGGCACCATTGCAGCCGTCGGTGGTATAGAAATCCCACCAGTGCAGAAGTTCCTCAAGGGCTACGAAGCCGGTGCAAAGTCCATCAAGGCTGACATCGCCGTCAAGACGGTGTACATTGACAGCTTTACCGACCGTGCCCGTGGCGCAGAAGCAGCCAAGAGCTTCATGGCCGAAGGCGCTGACGTGATCTTCGGAGCCGGCGGTCAGACCGGTTCGGGTGGTATTGCAGCAGCCGCAGAGGCCGGTGCATTCGTTATCGGCGTCGACCAGGACGAGTTTGTCACCACCTTCCAGAATGGTGCAGCACCAGGGTCAGACAAAATCATTTCGAGCGCCATGAAGCGTGTCGATCAGGCTGTGTTCTTGACCATCAAGGACGTCGTCGACGGCAAGTTCACCCCAGGCGTTTCGGTCTATGACGCATCGAACGGCGGTATCGGGTTGGCATCGTTCAACAAGGCTGACGGTTCGATTTCGGCCGAAGTCAAGACCAAGATGGAAGAAATTCTCAAGGGCTTGTCCGATGGTTCAATCACCACCGGCGTAACCCTGAACTAGTTTCGTTCCAATGGCCCGCGTGTTGACTCCAGTGGAGTCACACGCGGGTTTTTTGTTTGTGTGTGCCCTCGCGCAGGACGCGTACGCACTGCATAACCACCGCTGATAGGTCATGCACCGTGTGTGACCCAGCAAACACATCGAGATCAAAGCGGTGCGCCACTGGGGGTATCTGATGGAGAAAATACAAATCGATGAGCTGATCTACCCCCGCACTACGAAACAAATGCCATTCATCGCGCAACACATTTGTCCGTGCGCGCAACGTATCGGCGTTTGACACATCTCCGTAGGCGCGCAAAATCCCACCAAAGATATCAAACATCATGGGCATGTATTTGTACCCGCCGGTGACATGGATAAATTGAATTCCGCGTTCGAGATGCATTAATGCACCGGGTACATCGCCCAACACAAAGCAGAGCATCGCTAACCGTGCATGGCACTGCAGACGGTGGATAATCTGATTTGATTCTTCGTAGTGTGCAAGGGCGCGCAGCAAATCTTGCCTTGCACCGATGTAATCGCCGATGGTCAGGTAGATTGCCCCGCGCACCCGCAACGCATCGAAATACCACTCGGGTACGTGAGCGCGCTCGAAAACCGACAGACTTTCGTTGATGGTTCGCAATGCGTCTGTCTGTTCACCACCAAAATTGAGTACATCCGCTCGATACATCAACACACGTCCGTGCCACTCAGCGCTGGTAGGGTGTGAGAATTGTTACTCGGCTTTTTCTAAATGGTGTAACGACTTTTGGTACTGTTGATCTCCGCTGCGCTGGATAAAGTTGTACGTCGATCCGACCTGGGAGACCCGGGTCTGTGCAATCGAGATATCATCTGCACGGAGCATTGCGTTTTGTAACGCTGCTTTGAAATGGACATGTGCGCGTGGGAATTGGCCATTGATACCAAACAACTCACCGAGGATGCGTTGTAAAACACAAAAGCTCATGTGCTCCTCAGGCAACTGCCATAGACAGCTCTCAACAACAGCGATTGCCTTTGCGATGTGACCATGCCGCACAATGGATATACTCCAACGCGTGATGACTCCCGCTGCGCGTGTCGTTTCGCCTTCGTTGATCAACAGCTGTGTCAGTGCCAAAATGGTAGGGAGATCGATCTGTAGATCAAGGTATTCTCGTTGTGACGGCGTCAACGTGTCGTGTGGGTCATGCGATTCGGAGAGCGCTCGCGCCAATCGCTCCATGATGTCTGCACGGCGCACGGCAGACACTGTCTCTGAAAGCGCACCGCGGACGGTGTGTTGCACCGTCACGACGTCTGTCATGCCATGCAAGTGAACGACGAACCCTCCTGATTGCAGGACGCGCAACGTCACGGTCAGCTCGTATGCCGTCTGGTCTATGAGCTGCGTACTCATTGCTTTCAGCAGGTGGATTGGTATGTCAATGTCGAGGCACAGCAGTACTTCGAGTACTGCGCGGGCATGGTGACCAAGCAATGATAGTGCTTCCGCCCCGAAGTTATGCAGTTCGAAGGTGGGTTGTGGTGCAACTGATTGGAGCAGATTCAACGTCGCGAGGCGAATATGGAGGGGGTTCCCTTTCGTTTGCCCTCGAATAGCTCTTACCAATGTATTACTCACCGGTGGCGCGCCAAACTCTACCACGGTCCGCTGCACCAGAATGGCCGCAGCCGAATCATCGGAGTCCCACGGGAGTTCGGGCAATTGGAAAACCAAAAAAGGCGCATAGTCAATATCGTGGACACTCGCACTCGTCGTACACACACAAATCAACTGCGGGAGCTCGACGCTGAGATACCGTACCAGATGCTGCACGGACAATTGGTCGGTATCACGGACATTATCAATGACGATGTATGCATAGTGGTTCTGGAGGTACTGCTTGACCCGTAATGCACTTACCTGATTTTCAATGGACAACAGCTGGAGCGTTTCGCACAATGCATCATGAAATTCCGTGAGGGACGTGATTGTTCGGGCATCGAGAACGTATGTCGGGACACCGCGTTCGAGTGATAGCCGGCGCATTACTTCGACCGCTACTGCGGTCTTTCCAATCCCAGTCTCTCCTGTGATGATGCATGAAGACTGATGTCGAAGATACCGTGCCAACTGCTCAACCACACGTTCACGGCCGATCACTGCCTCGTCCCAATGCTGCATGCTCAACCCATATGTGGTGAGTGCGGAGTTCCATGCATGACGACTCACAAAGCTACGGAAGTAGCCGACCAAACTGACGGGCACCCGCATGACATTGACAAAATCCAGGAGCTCTTCGGCTGATAGTATCGACGCATCGTATCGAAAAATAACACGTACAAATGCTTGAAACGCCGGCACTGACAATGTTGTGTCCCGCTCGGGGCGGGTTGTCATGCAATCATCGAATTGCGCTCGACTCATCGGATAGCCGTTGTGTGCGAGTGCAGCAACAATATCCACCACACCAATCTTGTGTGCTCTGAGCCGTGCAAGCACAAGCCGCATCAACGCGTTGATCCTCTTTTTGTCATACATCATCACGGACTGCGATTGCTGCTGACCATACTGTGTCATCTGAGGACCCTTGCGTCAGGTGGATACATCGGTCTGGGCATCATTGACCGATTATAAAACAGAACGTCCACGCAAACCCGACAAGACCCGCGTGGCCCACAACCCTTTCTGCTGTTGTCGCATTCGCACCAAGCGCAGAATCAATCATCAAATGTGTCGAAAAATACATCGAATGTACGTTTTTCATTCAATTAATCTGTCATTTGTGAATATTTATAAAATGAATTATACTTAAAGTGCACAGATTAGAACGGTTATTTTTTTTATTCGTCGCAAATCAACGAAAACTTTGCGTAAAACGAATCGCTGTGCGGGTACGATGAGCATATCAATAATACGAAGGCCTTTCTATGAACACGAAACTGCATAAATCCGTCCTGCTTGTGATGTTGTGTGGCATTCTGCTGGCAATTAGTGTCACGATTGTGCAAGCGGGACAACGAACCAGTGTCGTTGACCGGATGCAACAAGCGCAAGGAATTGCAGCGTTAAGTGGGCAATACGAATTCCGAACAAACATTACGCAGACGAGCAACTATGCTCCATCTATAACAAACTATGGTCGACCGAGTCGCATCGACGAACTCGTGGTGACGGGTGCAATCAACGAATCGAAGCAAACGAGTAGCTTGACGGTTGCAAATCAACACGGTTTGTTGCTCGAGATACGACACGAACAAGGGCGAACGTATTCACGCCAACCCGGCGGAACCTGGCAAGCAGGGAACAGCCTGGCGTCCGCAGGAATCATCAACAGCCTGAACTTCGTGTCAGGAATCACCGATGCCACAGTCGATGCAAAAAACGAAAACAGCTACAACTTTGATTTCAACGGTGCCGCATTTGTCGACCACTTTGCACGATTACTCAAGGCTGATACCGCACGTGGGATTTCATACAATCAAGAATGGCATGCGATCGCACAATCTGCGACGTTCCGCAAAGCATCCGGCGATGGGGTCCTTGAAGTAGATGCCGACGGTCTCCCCAAAAGCCTACACATGGATCTGCTGATCCCCGGTGACTCCAAAACAGGAGCGAGTCGTACCGCCATTCACACGACGTTTTATGCGTACGCCCGAACGGGGTTGGCGCTGCAAAAGATGCTCAATAACCCATTACGCCTCGTTAGCCTTTGGGTAGGCAGTGATGTCACAACCGTGGGACTATGGATCCTTCGATTGAGCGCATTGCTCGTGTTGACTGGGCTGAGCTTCCTGGTCATTGCATACCGCCGGCGGTTGATGGCGCCATTGACCTTTGTGTTTATCGGGGTGCTCATCTACCAACCCTTCAGTACGGTGCCACGAGCATCTGCTGCGCAACAAGCCCCCACTCCCATTGCCGGCGCGCAATCCGGTAACACCACGCAACCTGCCCCACAAGTATTTAATCCCCTCGTAGCACCCTCACTCCAGCTGGGAGGCATCGTGTTGCCTTCGGCCGGCACGACAACGGTCGGTGAAAGTACCGCGGCTGTCCTGCCAAATGGCCGTGCAGACTTCAGTAGTCGAGCAGCGACTGGTGAGGTCGATACCGATTCAGACCGACTATCGGATACAGACGAACAGGCGCGGCAAACCAGCATCACCAAAAGTGACACAGACAACGATGGTTTGAGCGATTACGACGAGGTGCAACTCGGTACCAACCCGCTCAGTTCCGACGCAGACAAAGACACCCTGAGCGATAGTGCAGAAATACAGCTCGGAACAAATCCCAACAGCGCGGATTCGGATCTCGACGGTCTGACCGACACCGTCGAAGTACAGTTTTTTACGCAATACCCCGGCTCAGCCAACAAGTTCTACAGTAACCCAGTGGTCGCAGACACCAACGGTGATGGACTGTACGACGGTCTAGAATGCGTCGAGAAGACCGTCACCAACACGGCACGCTGTACGGACACGAACGGAGACGGCGTACCGAATTATGTGAGCTTCGACAATGACGGCGATAAAGTCCCTGACCAAATCGACAGTTCGCCAAACGATGCGAGTAAAACTACATACACAGATGCGAACCCGTATGGATTCAGAATTCTCAACACCACCAGAACACCCAAACCGCTGACCGTCGACATCCAGATTCGTCCTGCCAGTGATGCCCTGCTCTATGCGAACAATGCCATCTATGATTGGCCGACTGCAGACAAAGACGGCCAAGTCCAACGGGGCAAAACAACGACATTTGCGTCGAGCACGGTGTTCAATGCAACGGACGCGACCGCGAGCAACGGCGACATCAAAGTCACCGCGATGCTCGAAATCCGTATTCCCATTAGTTCTGGGCAGTACGGAAACCTGCCGACCAAAGCCTGCCCCGCCG
>QWQY01000056.1 GCA_003670675.1 Chloroflexota bacterium | reverse complement strand
GTTTTGCCGACACCCATATCGTCTGCCAAACACCCGCCAAAGCCATACCGATTGAGAAAATGGAGCCAATCATAGCCGGCTTTTTGGTACGAACGCAATGTGCCGCGGAATCCCTCGGGCAGTGGTTGATCCTCGATGTGCTCAAATAGTCTGAGTTGCTCGCGGCGCTCTTCGAACGTCGCATCGACCTGCGCGCGCTGGGCCTCTTGGACCAATTGATCGACAATCGCCGTCTGCGCTGCCGCAAATCGCAATCGACCGTCGCTTTCGGTGCCCATTGCCAACAACGGCGCTAATCGATGTGCGAGTTCGTTCGGCACAAATCCAATCGTTCCATCCGGCAGCAAGATATAGCGCTCGCGGCGCAACACCGCGCGCCGCACGACGGCCACATCGACCGACAAATCGCCAAAGTTCACGACTGCCGATACATCAAACCAGTCGATGTGCGATTGCACGGTAACGGCGAGTTCGGGGATGTCCGTCCGCAACTGGACCGACGTCAATGCATCTTCGCCACGGATCTGCAGACCATGGGAGGCCAAAACGCCGACGACGCGCATAAGGAAATCTCGGACAGGGATGGTTTTTTTTAGGCGGAACGAGCCATCCTCGGACATGCGCAATCCCTGTTGCTCCAGGAGCGCAACGTAGTCACGTTCGCTGTCTACGAGCCGGGTAATCCGCACCAAATGGAGTTCTTCGCTGCCATGCAAGACTGCTTCGGGAGGGTAATGCTGGTCAAACGGCAAATCATAATTGGCATAGGCAAACGCCAACCGCACCACCACACCTGCGTCGTGTTCGGCAACCGTGATGTTTCCGATGGGTTCGTCGTTGACCTCGTCCCAACGCACCGCAGAGCCACACAACGGCACACGCTGGGCAAGCTCGAGGAGCCGCTGATCAAAGCGTTCACGGTCTTCGGCACGCACCCGCAGTGCAGGGGTTTGTAGCAGGTGATCGACCAGGGTGGTACGTTCGCCGATGCATACCAGCGTGGCGCCGGTCCACAGCCAATGCGGGCTAAACGGCAACAGCGTCCGATTTGCCTGATCGACGACGATGCTCCGATGTGCACTGTACACGATGCTCTGCAAGAGGAGGTCTGCGCCGTCTTCGTCACAGGACAATTGCAATTCGCCTGGCTCGCCATAGACGTGCACCGGATGCCCAAAGGATAATCCGTCGCGTGCAACATAGACCGTCTGGTCCACAAGCAGTGCCAAAGCGCCGGCATAAAGCCATGCCCGTTGGCCGGGCTGGGCCAAGCTGAGCGACTGCTCGCACAACATCGCCGCTGCCTGTAGCACGGACAGCGGGCTATTGGGATACCCCGCTGGGGTCGGCGGAGCCCGCAACGGGCGCACATCCGCACCCGTCCAATCGGCACGCCCTGCCCGCGGGGTCACACTCGCCGGGATAACAGCCCAGCCAGCGTCACCGACACCCAGCGGATGGCTGGGTACCAAAAAGAAGCACACCACAGCGGCAGTCGGCGTCGCAGTGGTGCTGCGTGGACGGTCTGAAAGGCTGAACAACGTCTCCCACGGTTGCGGCGGATTGCTGGTCATGTGCGTGTACAGCGCGCGCACTGCGGCCACACGATGCACACACGGCCCATCATCACGATGCGCACAATCACACAGTGTCGTCACGCGGCCCGCAATCAAGAGGGCTGTCACGCGGCGCACAGCGGTGCCGTCGACGACCACCACGACCGCACTGGCAGGCTCCACCTGCTCCAGGGTCACTCCACCGCTGGCCAGCACGGCAGTCGCCCGGCGCATCAGCGCCGGTTCGACCGCCTGCAAGAAACCATCGAGGAGTTCTGGGGTTATCAACTGCAACCGTCCAATGGTCATGCCTTTTGTCCCTTGGCAATCCCATAGTGGTCCTGCAATGAACGCACCGACAAGCTGCGTTGCTGCAACTCACGGATACCGGCCACCGTCGCAGCTGCGCCGGTCAACGTCGTCACCAACATCACGCCGTAGCGAATTGCAGCGGCACGCAATGCTTGACCATCGTTGTAGGCCATCGATCCCAATGGTGTACTGATAACCAGCTGCACCATCCCCCTGGCAATCAGGTCTGCCGTGTGCGGCGAACCGTCCGAGATTTTGTTGACGGTCGTGCAGGCAATCCCCACACCGTTCAACATCTCTGCCGTGCCGCTGGTTGCATACAGGACGAATCCCAGGTTGGTCAAATCCTTGGCGATTTTGACGATTGCATTCTTGTCGTTGTTGTTGACCGTCAGCAACGCACCGCCTTTGGTGGGGATCTTTTGATTGGCACCCATTTCGGCTTTGGCAAATGCCAGCCCGAAGTTGGATGCGTGCCCCATGACCTCGCCCGTCGAGCGCATCTCGGGGCTGAGCATGATGGTGGCGCCGGGGAACTTGTCGAACGGCAACACGGCTTCCTTTACAAAGAATCCGTCGACCTTGGGCTCTTCGGTGAAGTTGAGTTCCTTGAGCGTTTTGCCTGCCGCGACCTGGGCTGCAATGCTGGCCAATGGGTATCCCGTTGCTTTTGCAATAAACGGCACGGTGCGTGATGAGCGGGGGTTCACCTCGATGACATAGACCACGTCGTCTTTGATGGCGAACTGGACATTCATCAAGCCCTTGACGTTCAGGGCAACACCAATCCGGCGCGTGACATCACGTATGATTTCGAGGTGGTACGACGTAATCTTGTACGGTGGCAGCACCATGGCAGAGTCACCCGAGTGTACGCCGGCTTCTTCGACGTGTTCCATGATGCCGGCAATCACTACCTGTGTCCCATCCCCAATTGCATCGACATCGACTTCGAAGGCATCTTCGAGGTATTTGTCGATCAACACCGGTGCACCGGCACTCACGACCGTCGCTTCGGCGATGTACTTCTCGAACGACGCATCGTCGTACGCAATAGCCATAGCCCGCCCGCCGAGCACGTAGCTGGGGCGAACCAACACGGGGTAGCCAATGCGGTGCGCAATTGTGCGCGCATCGGCCAGATTGTTGGCCATGCCGTTGGGCGGCATTTCGATGTCCATGCTGTTGAGCAATGCACCGAACCGGCCACGCTCTTCGGCCAAGTCGATTGCATCCGGCGATGTCCCCCAAATGGGTACGCCGTTTGCTTCGAGGCCGTGCGCCAGGTTGAGTGGGGTCTGACCACCAAACTGCACCAACGCAGGCACACTGCGCACTGCAGGACCGAAATCCGCACCTGCTTCGCGGTCGTAGATGTTGAGCACATCTTCGAGGGTCAGTGGCTCGAAGTAGAGGCGATCTGCAGTGTCGTAGTCGGTCGAGACCGTCTCGGGGTTGCAGTTAATCATGATGGTTTCGATATTGAGGTCGCGCAGTGCCATACAGGCGTGCACACAGCAATAGTCGAACTCGATACCCTGCCCGATACGGTTGGGGCCACCACCAATAATCATCGCCTTGGGCTTGTTGCTGACGTTGGCCTCGTCACTGCCGGGTTGTCGACTGTACGTGCTATAGAAGTACGGGGTCGACGCTTCGAACTCCGCCGCACAGGTGTCGATCTTGCGATAGACAGGGACGATTTTCTGCGTTTTGCGATGGCTACGCACAGCAGAAATTGTCGGTTTATCTGACAACGTATAGGCTAATTGCGCATCCGAGAAGCCGTATTCTTTGGCAGTGAACAAGAGCTCGTTCGGCAAAGATGTCAGACGATAGCCAGCGAGTTCCTTCTCGAGGGCGACGATGTCTTGGAACTGTTCGACGAACCACGGGTCGAACCCCGTCCGCTCGCAGATGGACTCGAGCGACGCCCCAGCCCGGATTTCGTCACACACGCGAAAGATGCGGCGTGGCGTCGGGATGCGGATGTCGTCATTGCCCACCATTTTGACCTGATTGCTCCCCACAAAGCCCGTCGCGCCGATTTCGAGGCCACGCATTGCCTTCTGGAACGCCTCGGCAAACGTGCCACCAATGGCCATCACTTCGCCCACTGACTTCATCTGCGGACCGAGGATGGGATCGACGCCGGGGAACTTCTCGAAGGCCCAGCGTGGCAACTTCACCACCACGTAGTCGAGACTTGGCTCGAATGACGCCGGGGTCAGCTTGGTGATGTCGTTGGGAATTTCGTCGAGAGTGTAGCCGACCGCCAACAACGCAGCGATTTTGGCAATGGGGAAGCCCGTCGCTTTGGAGGCCAATGCCGACGAGCGGCTGACGCGCGGGTTCATTTCGATGACCAACGGGGTGCCGGTCTTGGGGTCGACGGCGAACTGGATGTTGGACCCGCCGGTTTCGACGCCGATGCGGCGAATAACCATTTTGCCCATCTCGCGCAGGCGCTGGAGCTCGCGATCGGTCAGGGTCATGGCCGGGGCCACGGTCATCGAGTCACCGGTGTGGACACCCATGGCGTCGATGTTTTCGATGGTACACACGACCACGAAGTTGTCGACACGGTCACGCATGACCTCGAGCTCGTATTCCTTCCAGCCGATGACCGACTGTTCGATGAGTACTTGGGTCACCGGCGAGGCACGGAGCCCACGCTCCGCAATTTCGCGCAGTTGGGCCTCGTCGTAGCCGATACCACCGCCGCTCCCACCAAGGGTAAACGACGGACGGATGAGTACGGGATAACCGATTTTTTCGGCCACAGCGACAGCCTGATCGACCGTTGTGACGGTCTCGCCCAATGGCACGCCCAAGCCGATTTCGAGCATGGCCTGTTTGAACAGTTCACGATCCTCGGCCAAGGCAATTGCTTCGGGCTGTGCACCCAAGAGCTTGACGTTGTACTTGGTCAACATCCCCAGTTCGTGGAGTTTCATGGCCAGATTGAGCGCGGTCTGCCCACCGACCGTGGGCAGGATAGCGTCGGGTTTTTCTTTGATGATGATCTGTTCGACCGCCTCGGGGGTGAGTGGTTCGATGTAGGTGGCATCGGCAAATTGTGGATCGGTCATGATGGTGGCCGGGTTGGAGTTGACCAAAATGACGCGGTAGCCCTCGCGGCGGAGCACTTTACAGGCTTGTGCGCCAGAGTAGTCGAATTCGCAGGCTTGGCCGATAACAATCGGACCCGAGCCGATAATGAGAATGCTGTGTATGTCGGTACGCTTTGGCATCGCGGCGTCTTACCCTTCCATCAACTGTACGAAACGGTCGAACAAGTACGAGGCATCATGGGGACCGGGGGCGGCTTCGGGGTGATATTGCACGCTGAACGCCTTGAGCCCCGGTGCTTCGAGCCCCTCGACACAGTTATCGTTCAAGTTGACGTGGGTCACACCCGACCCTGCCGGCAACGAATCGGCTTGGACCGCAAACCCGTGGTTGTGCGACGAAATTTCGACCTTGCCGTACGCCTTGACCGGCTGGTTGGCACCGTGATGACCGAAGCTCAGCTTGTAGGTCGTGCCACCCAACGCCAACCCGAGGATTTGATGCCCGAGACAGATGCCAAACAACGGCACCTTGCCGAGCAACGCCTTGGTATTGGCGATGCCATAGGTCACCATGGCGGGGTCGCCAGGGCCGTTAGACAAAAAGACCCCATCGGGCTTCATCGCGAGCACATCAGCTGCAGGCGTCGTGGCAGGCACGACGGTGACGGTGATGTTGCGTTCAGCCAAGAGGCGCAAAATATGTTGTTTGATACCGAAGTCGTAGGCGACCACATGGAGCGTGCGGCTGGCTTTGGTGCCGCGTGATCCCAAACCCCACTCGCCGACGCCGGTGTTCCACGTGTAGGACTGGGCGCAGGTCACCTGTGGCACAAGGTCAAGGCCCTCCATGGTGGGGACGCTCCGGGCCATAGCGACCAAGGTGTCGCTGTCGAGCACGGTCGACGAAACAACGCCGCGCATCGCACCTGCCGAGCGGATGTGACGGACCAACGCACGTGTGTCGATGCCGGTGATACCGACAATGCCCTGTGCGCGCATCTCGTCATCAAGCGACGAATCAGCTCGGTAGTTGCTGACGCGTGGGCTTGCTGCACGCACCACAAAGCCTGACAACCAGTATTTGCGGCTTTCGTTGTCGGCGTCATTGACGCCGGTGTTGCCGATGTGCGGTGCGGTCATGACGACGATTTGATTGAAGTACGAAGGATCTGACAATACTTCTTGGTAGCCGGTCATTGCCGTGTTGAATACCACTTCACCGGTGCGTTGACCGATGGCGCCGAATGCACTGCCGGCCCAAATGGTGCCGTCTTCGAGTGCGAGCACGGCTGGTGTGCGTAGGAACCCTGCCTGCATGCCTTACTGTCCCTCCCCACTGACGTCGGAACGTCGCGTGGCAAATTCGATCACGACTGCTACTTCATCACACCGTGCCTGTAACGGGCACAACACACAATCTCGCCAGACCTTCTCGGGGAATCGTTCGTGTTCGGTCACGACGAACCCTTGGCGCTCAAAAAAACTCACCGCGCGCGTCAGTGCAAACACCGTTGGATAGCCGCGCTGTTGGGCTTCACTGACCAGCGCTTGGACAATCACGCCGCCGACGCCGTAGCGCCGGTATTCGGGCAACACCGCGAGCGAACGGACCTCAACGAGGGCTGGCCCCATCTCGAGCAGCGACCCAATCCCGACGACGCGCCCATCGACCTCTGCAACCATCCAGTTCCCCATCGACGCCACGATATTCTCGCGCGAGCGTGGCAACAGATGCCCGAGTGCGACGTTTTCGTCGACAACAATGGTTATTGCATCGACATCGGCGATTGTCGCCAACCGCATGTGCACGGCACTCGGTGCAGCGGGAGCAATCGGCACGTCACGTATGGTGGTCATGCGCGACCTCCTGTCACGATAATCGTCCCTGCACGGTCACCGCGTGCCAGCTGTTCGAGCCCAGCCATGTCGACAATCCGCGCCTGCGCTGCTCCGGCATCGAGCACGGCCAACGCTGCCTTGACTTTGGGGATCATCCCGCCGTAGATTGCACCACTGGCAATTGCTGCCTCGATAGCCGAGGCATCGAGCTGTGCAACCACCACGCCGTCGAGTTTGACACCAGGGACGTTGGTCACAAATGTGACCTCGACTGCACCGGCTCCTCGGTCTTGGGCTAATGCGGCAGCGATTGCTCCGGCGGCATCATCGGCATTGACATTATAACTGCCATCGTCGCCCAATGAGATGGGCGCAACAACCGGGACCACATCGGCATCGAGTGCTTGCCAAAGCACTGCAGTGCGCACGGCTATGGGTTGCCCGACGCGACCCAGGTCGCCTTCGGGATGGACCAGTTTGCGCACACGGATCAATCCACGGTCGACACCCGACATCCCAACGGCGTCGACCCCGGCAAGCCCGAGAGCGACGACGAGGCGGGTGTTGACCGCGCCGGCGAGGACCATTTCGGCGGCAGCCATGGCAGTCTCGTCACTGACGCGCAAGCCGGCCACAAACCGTGGTTCACCGCCCAGCGCCTGCTGGATTTGGCCGATCTCTTTGCCCCCGCCGTGCACAATCACCGGCTTGGGTTGCATCGCAGCAATGGACGTGACCAATCGTTGCACAAAGGCCGGGTCGTCGATGTCGTTCCCACCTATTTTGATGACACGGAGTGTGGTCAATGCGACGCCTTTCTAGCCCTGTTTGGTCAGGTCTAAACCCTGCAATGTATAGATGTATACCGCTTCACGGCTGGTAGGGAGTGAATCATAAAGCTTCTGTGCGGTGTAGTTATCGTGGTCGGTCTCCCAATACACGCCGGGGTAGCCTTCGCTCAGTGCCCAATTCGTGCAATGTAGGATCAACTGCCGGCCCACGCCCGCGCCGCGCTGGTCGGGTGCCACATACAAATCATTGAGCAGACAGCGCTTGGCCGCCGACACGGATGACAACGTCCGGTATGCCGTCACAAACCCAATCGCTTTGCCGGTATGGGTCGTCGCCATCCACTGAGCACCGAGCGCGGGGGTCGTCACCAATGCGCCGAAGTGGGCGCGATTGCGTTCGATGTCGGGCGTGGCGTGATAAAACGTCTGGTAGTCGGCGATTAATGGCAACACTATCTCGAGGTTGGCCATCGTCACCGGGATAATCGAAACCGTCACCGCAGTCCCTCCGTCTCGTCGAATCCACACATCACATTCATACATTGGATGGCCTGCGTCGCTGCACCTTTGGCCAAGTTATCGACACTCGACATGATGGTCACCCAGCCGGGTTGCGTCAGGGTGATCGACAACGCGCACATGTTGGTATTGGTCGTGTGTGCCATGGCCGCCAGCATCCCTGCCGGCAATACGCGCACAAACGGCTCGTCGGCGTAGCGCGCCACGTACAAGGCGCGGATTGCGTCTTCGCTCAGGGACGGATCTACCCGCACATAGATGGAACTCAACATGCCACGGACGACCGGTACGAGGTGCGGGTGAAACAACACCGTCGGGGTCAATGCACCGCTGTGTTTGGCGAGTTCTTGCTCGATTTCACCGACATGGCGATGGATATGCCCGATGTTGTATGGGGTGACCGTATCGTGTGTCTCGGCGAACAATGTATTGAGTTTTGCGGCACGGCCTGCGCCCGAAATGCCGGATTTGGCATCGACAATAATCGTGCCATCGATAACCACCCCAGCATCCAGCAACGGCATGGTTCCCAAGATGACAGAAGTCGGGTAGCACCCTGGTGCCGCCACCAGTCGTGCCGAGCGGATGGCGTCGCGATTGCGCTCCGGCATCCCATACGGTACAGGCAGCATCTCGGGGTACCCGTGTGCGTGCCCATACCAGGCCGCATAGCGCTCGGGGGTGTCGAGCCGAAAGTCCGCCGAAAAATCAACGACTCGCGCGCCAGCCGCCAATGCCCGCACTGCGACCTTGGCGGCCGCACCGTGGGGGAGGGCCAGCAATACCACGTCCACCTGATCGAATGGAGCATCGTCGACCGATGTCAATGCAATATCGAGTGGTCCGGGGTATACCTCGGCCAACGATTTGCCTGCTTGCTGCTCTGACGTCGCAAACACCACGGTCACACCTCGATGTCGGTTCAACCAACGCAGTGCTTCGTAGCCCGCATATCCGGTCACACCACAGATCCCCACTCGCACCATTGTGTCGTCCTTTCGCCTTTGCACAGAAAAATCCCCCCGGGCGCATATAGCTCCCGAGGGGTGATATTCAGTATTGGGGACGTTCACGCCTCACCCAATGCGAATCACCGACTCGGGTCCTGTTCGGACTCGTCGTCGGTCTGCTCGTCGCATCATAGGGGTAGCGCTGGTCGGTTTGTTCATGGTGTGTATAGTAATCCGAAAATCTCGCACTGTCAATGTGCCTACCAGGTGAAAAAGCGCGTGCCCGAAATCTGCCCGTCTATCGCAGATATTTCGCCCAAGTGGTACTGCGTGTGCCCGTACATATGCTTCATCACATATTCGGCTTTGGTCATGCTGCGCATGTATTCTATTGTCCCCGTGCCCTCATCAGATGCCAGGTCTGCGTAGGTCGTCAATGCAGCACGGACTTCGGCTTCGGTGAACGGAACAGCGAAATCCCAATCAGCCATATATGCATATGCCTTGGTGGATTGGGCGGTGACGGCGTTACCATAGGCTGCGAGAGCATTGATATCGATGGCTGCACTCAGTGCCAGCACGTCGTCGGCAGTCATACCCATGCCATCACCAAGGTAGGGGATGTTCATGCGTGCATTGAAGTTTTGCGTCGTCAAAACCTGCTGTTCTGGCACCACAAAGCGCCCAATACAGGCATCTTCGCAGCGATAGCTATGCCAAATACTCCAGACCATG
>QWQY01000055.1 GCA_003670675.1 Chloroflexota bacterium | reverse complement strand
TAGCGCACGCGATAGCCCTTGTTGCCGCCTTCTTCTTCTTTGCCGCTGTTCCAGATACCTTCGGGGCTGTCCAGGAAGTAGTAGCCGGAGTTGGGCGTCTGGTTGAAGCGGACGTCGCTGAACAAGAAGAACTCTGCCTCGGGACCGAAGTACGCCGTGTCGGCGATGCCGGTCGTCTTGAGGTAGGCTTCGGCCTTCTTGGCCACGTTGCGTGGGTCGCGTGAGTATGGTTTGCGCTCGAGTGGGTCGATGACGTCGCAGATCAACACCAGGGTTGGGATTTTGAGATATGGGTCAATGAAGGCCGTGCTTGGGTCAGGAATCATCAACATGTCTGACTCGTGGATTGCTTGGAACCCCTTGATGGAGGAACCGTCAAACCCGAGACCCTCGATCATCATTTCTTCGGTGAGACGTGATGCAGGCAGCGAATAGTGCTGCCAACCACCGAACAAATCGGTGAACCTGGTGTCGACGATGAGGATGTTTTTGTCCTTGATGAGTTGAAGAACTCCCTTTGCGTCCAGTGCCATGTCTGTGCTCCTCGTGCATATTGCAGTCGCGACGTTCGCGGTGCTGCCTTCGCCTCAGCAACGACTCTTCATTGAGTAGTTTTTTGGAATGTTAGCAGTATAGAAGAATCACTTCGGATGCGGGTACAGAAAACGCACGAATCTTTTTGTGCGTTTTTGTGCAAAATGTACAAATGAATTACGATGCTATGTCGTAAAAAATGTATTGCCCGGACAGCGTTCGTCTTTTTGCACAATCAATCAGTCGTGGCACGGAGTGCGTCGAAAAAAATGGTCCCCTGGCTGCCGCTCCCATCGGGTGCGTCGTCGATGACAAGCGCTTCGAATGTGGCCGGTTGTTGCAAGATTCCGTCGGAGGGGTCAATACGGTCCCACGAAGCAAACTGCTGTGGGAGCGGCGCGCAGAGATCGCGCCAACCTGTAGGACCGCTCATCCCCAATGTCAGTTGCACACGCTTGGAGTCGCTCCCGCGGAGCCAAATTCTGACCAGGGTACTCGTATTGTCGCCCCATACCGTGAGGCAGACCTGCGTCGTACCCATTGGCAATGGGGCATGATGCCACCGTCTGAACACCAGATATTGGTTCCCAAATGCAGGGAAGGCATAGCGGATTGCTATGGCGTTGCCGCCATTCACGGCCCGACGCTGACTGGCGTAGAGTACGCCCGTGTGTTCGTCGCCACGAACCCAGACATCGTGCATGCTGTCGAAGTTGAGGACGGGGTGAAAGGTCAGGGTGCGTGGGCGTATGTGCGTGACGGATTGGAGTGTACGGAACACTGCAGCTGCGCGTTTGGGTTGCGACATGTCGTCTGGTCCGTTCGCCCAGCGAAAGAGGCCGTATGGATTCGTTTTTTCGTCTTTCCAGCTATACCAAAAGACATGTGAAATGTCGGTCTGCCAGAGAATCTGGACGGCGCGGGAGAGATACTCGGCTTGCAGGTGTTCGGTCATTGCCCCTGGTGGGTCACGATCGCTCGTCGCGCTCGCCCAGCCGATTTCGGTTATCCAGATAGGCTTGTGACCATAGCGATGCAGGAGTGGGGTGAGCAACAGTGCAGCTTCCGCAAGACCTGAGTAGCGTGGATCGAGCGGGTTGACATATGGGTGAATGGCGAGGATGTCGACATCGTTCCACAGACCGGCTGCCGCTGCGCCTTGGAGGAATTGCAGCGCAAACGGATTGATTCCTGCTGCAACGAGTTTGACTTCGGGTGCGACGCGGGCGATGGCGCGGGCGGTGATGTGGACGAGTTTCGCGTAGGCCACGGGGTCGGGTGTGGGATACCAAAAGTGGGGATTGTCTGGTTCGTTCCAGATTTGCCAGTGGGTGACACGATGACGATACCTTACAACGGTTTGGGCTGCCCAAGCTGCATAGAGATCTGGATCCGGGGCAGCGAAAGAATTATGGTAGGGATCATCCTGTTGGTTGATTGTCGCCCAACCTGGTGGATGCCCCAACACTCCCAATATGTGGATCCCCTGGTCTTCGAAAGCGTCGACGGTTGCGTCGGTAAACGACCAGTCATATGCATCGGCGGTCCGTTGGATGCGATACCAATGAAAATCTTCGCGTACCCATGGTGTCTGCAGTGCACGCGCAGAAGTAACGTGCGCCGGGATGTCGCGCAGTTGTGCGGAGCGACTTGCAAAATGGGTGTTTACAGCGAGGATGTTTGGTGTGGTTTTGGGCGTAATAACGGGCGGTAGCTGGGCAGGAAGGGCTGCCCAACACAAATCAAAAATGAATATCAGACTACAACTCAGCCGCATGAAATGGTTATGGTGTTGTGACATACAGCGTCTTTGTCGGCGCGAGTGCATGGAGTGTGCCTGCGGCATCCGTTACCTGCAGCCCATCAAAACGGGCACTTCCAATACGCACTGCAGTCATACGATAGCGGAGTTTCCACACCCCGGCCGTTGCTGTGCGCATGCGGATGGAATACCCGCCGGGGACCTCTTGGACCGACCAATCGAGCGGCAGTTCTCGAATGGTTACCGTGGTGAGTGCGGGAATGGGTACAAAGAGTGATGTATACGGGCGGGGAAGTAAACAGACGATATCGGTGGTGATGTCGACGGATTGGCCAACAGCCAGTAGTGGGATGTTTGCGAGTTCTCGACCTTCGGGTGTGCGGTAGTGTTGCCGGAGCACCACATCCCGGGTCGGTGGTATGAGTCCGCGCGGATATTCGACGCCGACGAGTACCGGTCGGTCACTCCATATACTGGTTGAACCACGGACGCGTTGTGCATGGACGATGGCACCGCTGCTGACAACGTGGCCGTAGTCATCGGTGACGGTGAGGCGTTGGGTATCGTCGAGTTCTGGGAGCAACACAGACCGAATCTGCCATGCACGGGCATTTGCGATCGGGTCACCCCACCCTGCGACACCCCGTTGACTCAGAAGATAAGAGCGGATTGCTTGGGCGACATCTGCTGATGCGTTGTCTGGTAAAAGTGCTGTCGCGATGAGCAGGTGTTGGGCAACGGGTGAATGGATCCCGATTGTGGCTGGATCGCTTGCCCATTGCACCCCACGCGATGCCGTTACTGCCCGTGCACGGAGTGTTGCACGCATGGCAGCGAAATCGATTTCGGGGTATTGCGGTGCGCAGAGGATGAGTGCTGCAAGCCCTTCGTTGCCGAGTGTGTCACGCAACGCACTGAGCGCGCGCATCGCTTCGAGGTTGCGTTCCCCAATCAGTGCGAGCGCATAGAGCGTATGGGCACGGACACTCAACGTCACCGTTGTGTTATTTGCGGTGCGCTGGAGCAATGGAATCATGGGCTGCAAGACTGCGTTGTCATATGGGATTTGGGCGAGTGCGATGACCACATCGGCAGTGATGAGCGGGTCAGCATCGGCGGTCGCATCCAAGCCCCATGACATATCGACCCGACGCGATTGGAGTAATCCACGTTCGAGGAGCGCCGTATCGTGTCGGTCTCGACGTAACCACAGGAGATGTGCGACATGCGCCGGAGTAACGCCGTTTGTTGCATCGTCGTCGAGTGCAGTGGCAAAATCCTCGATACTGCGTAACACATCGAACGGTGTATCGTACCGACCTGCTTCGAGTGAGGTGCGACCGGTCAACAAAAACCCATCAGGACTGGTGCTTGTCGGCGGACTCGTGACCGTCGGTTGCCAGACGGAGGGAGGTGCACCCTCCGTCGTAATCGTGAGGAGTGGATTTGAGCGGAGGACGCGCATATTCCACCGGAAGACCACCGTTCCATCGGCGTTTGCGGTCCGTGTGTATGCAGGGAGCGGGTCTACGACGAGTAATGCTGTTGGATCGAGCGAAACCGTAACGTTTGCGTCAGGCAGCAGATCACGGATGGTATAGCGTATTGCGATGACATCCCCAATGGCGACGGCGCTTGGTGCATCCAGTTGGGTGTCGCCTGATGATTGCAGCGAAAAGTTCTGTGTGAGGGTGCGTTGACACCAGGGATGCGCAATCAGGGTCCGAACCGTAACTATAGATGCAGGCAGTGGTGCGGAGAACGGCACTTCGAGGACACCCGTTTCGGGTACACGCATATTTGTGCGCCACTCACTGAGGGAACCGTTTGCATCAGTAAGTGCCATCGAAATCGTGCTGTCAGGGGGAGCGTCGAGTGCTACGGTCATGCCAACAGTATTATCCCAATTGGCCCGCGCGGTAGCAGTCGTGCACGTACGATCATAGATGGGTGTTGCGTCGCTCCGGTGCGACGATACGTTCGTTGCGTAGGCGGACTGGATAGTCGTGGAAGCGGTAATCGGATCACTGGCGATGATGCCGGTCGGTGCACTATCAATCCATGTGCTTTGTACTCCGTCTTCGCGGAGGGTGGCAAAAAGCAAACGCTGCGGATCGCGTGTGGTCGACAGCCAGCGTACGGGTTCTGTGCGATTAAAAGCAGCGTATTGCGCACGGATTGTTTGTGTCGCAGGAAGGACGCCTACATTGGCCGCGACCCGTGCAGTCGACGTCCCCGCACGGGCGGTGATGCGCCATGTGCCCACCGGCAAGACGAGGCGCGTCGTGGCATAGCCTTGATCATCGGTTTGCAATGTCCGGATCTTGTGCACGGCACCGCCTGCCGTATGGATGCTCAGTTCGATGGATGTATTTGGTTTGGCCATGCCATCGTGTCCTAATCGGATACCTATTGCAAAAGGCACATCTGGCTCGTACCACTGCGCTAGCGGATCGATCGACAGGGACGTATCGTCATTGTCCGCAATCACGAAGCGGATCTGACTGGTCATGATAGTGAGTGCATGCGATGCAACGGTGTCGGGAATTTCTGCACGTCCACTCGTGTCGGTGCGCGTGGAACGATACGCGTCCGCATCGCGCCAATAGACAAACGCACCGGCAATGGGTCGCTGACCCACGTCGGTGATACGTATGATGGTGGATTGGTCTTTATTGGTGCGCGTGAGTGTGGCAGCGCGTGTTTGGTCGGGGAGGACGAGCACGTGTGACACGATTCGTCCCGTTTCGGTGGAGCAACTCAGGGTTGCCACACCAGGAGGTGCATCGTCGGGGATTCTGAGTGCTGTTCCGGCTATGCGTTGGTTGGGGTTCCACAAGAGCGCACGTGCCCGCAACACTCTGCCGGGGAGCGTCGTAAGGGTGACGGTGCCGGCGATGGGGTCTGATGCGATGCTTCGTGCACACGCAATCGGGAGATCAGCCCCTGCATGGACCGTAGGCTGTGCCGCCATTACGGTCAACAGTGGCGTCTGTTGGGTACGGATTGCAATCGATTGTTCTGCGACGTCGTAGGGTGTTCCCTGTGCAAAAATGAGCGCAGGTGTCCCGGATTTGAGCGCATCAGTAGACCATATACCGCGTTCATCGGCAGTTCCTATGGTGATGGAACTGCCGTTCTGATAGACCTCAAAGGTCACGCTATCGGCGTCGCTCGTGAGCGGTATGCCTGCGACCAAGGTCGTCCCGAGCGATACCGTGTAGAGCGTGGCGGGGAGAACGCGGATGAAGCGCGTGTCTTGTGAACCTTTGCTATCACTGATCCGTGCCAATACCACACGGCTTGACAGCGTCGTTGGGAGGATGCGCGCAAGATCAAGATTGACCGCAGATTCGAGTTCGGTGGTCAGGGGAATGGATGCGAACGGAAGGATGCCATAGCGCAGAGGATCATATGCAGCAAATTCTTCGGGTGTAAACGCACGGACCCGTGCGTAGGTCGCTGGGTTGAGCGTCGTGAACGTCAGCGTCGCATTGGTACGCGGGGCCATGGTAATACGGAGATTTTGGGTGCTCGAAACATCGACGATTTGTGTTGGTTCGCCGGCGAGCGACAACACTGACGCGCGCGGGTCAATCGCAAATGTCTGTATGATATCGCTGGGCAACGGGTTGCCGGCGGTGCTCCGCAAGCTCGTGTCGATGCGCAAGACCGGTGCGGTCTGTGATGCCCAGACCCCACGGATACGAATGTCGTTCCCGGTTGTTTCGATCTGGGCTGGACGAACAGGCTCAGGCGAAAAATGAATCGCCCTGGTGATGGTGGTTGCATCGAGTGGAGCATTAAACACAAAGCGGAGGTCGCGTTGCGCTTGCAATGGTTGGCCGTTCGGGGGTGACTGTGCGACCAACTTCAGCTCGGGTGCCGTCTCGAATTGCGTCTGCGCGGTGAATTGTTGCGGACCCAGTTCGACGATATCGACACGGTACTTGGTGGCGTAGGCCCAACGGTCGACCGGACGTATGGTCAGAAGCGTTGTATCGGCGCTACGAGGTTCGACATTGACGGTAATGTCGGTTGCTGGTTCGACACGCACAGCAGCGCGGAGTGCTGCATTATCGAACATCCCGGTCACAGCCATGACGATTGGTGTCGCGCCCCCGACGTGACGCGCTCCATCTGGCGGCGTGACCGAGATGACCTGATCTGCGCTGATGGTAAATGTGTGCGAAACGTCCGTTCCGAGCACTCTGCCGACACTGTCGCGAGTCGTCGCCGGAACGGTAATGCGATACTGTTGGTTCGGTTCGTAGACAGTGCTCCGGAGCGCTACCGTCGTGGTGTCGAGCCACTCTTGAGTGTGTGTGATCGGTGGCGAGATCTGCAACACCGGGGTGCTCAGTGGGACAAGGAGGGCACTTTGGGCGACCATTTGGTGGTTGAAGCGCACCACCGCAATGCTCTCGCGGGGTACATTGGTGCTCATCGTAGCCGGTAAAAACTGTGTGACGCGTAGGACGGGATGGGTCGTGAACTGCATGGACCATGGATCGATGGGCTGGTACGTTGCGCTCCGTGCGGTCGCAGAGATTTGGATGGTATAGGTAGTATCACTGAGCCAGCTCGTCCGTGGGACTATAGAAAGCTCGGTGCTTTGGGTATTCCAACGCACCTCAATGGGAGTCCTGGGTGTTACCTCCAGCCCCTCTGCGACACGTGCTTCGTCCATCGCGTGCGAGAATGTGATCCGTATGGGCTCTTGAAGGCCTATCCCTTGCTCTGCCGATCCTGATTGCCCGACAATCGACAGTGACTGTTCATACCATTGGAACGCCACTGCTGCCAGGCTGGTCAGTGTGACCACCACGACGAGTGTCGTGCGGAGCATGATGATCCAGAGTCGACTGAGGTGGCGCAACAGTGCTCGGGCGTACTGCATCGGTTGCTCCTACGGGAAGCGGGGAACTAAAAAACGGCATTTTGACGCATTGACATGCGTAAAACCATCTATATTATAACATGGAGCTTGGGTGCACGGGCAGAAACATCATGGTCAAAACGAGCGCATAATATGAGGAGCGACAAGGAAAGAACGACCATGACGACATTAACCGTCGAAATGCTGCTTCGGGCGTACTCCAAAGGCATCTTCCCAATGGATAATGCGGGGGTGTTGGAGTGGTACAGCCCGAATCCCCGCGGCATCATCCCGCTCGATGACCGGTTCCATATACCTGGTCGGTTAGCACGGACGATTCGGTCCGGCAAATACACTACCACCTGCGATACGGCATTTCGGGAGGTTATGCGTGCATGTGCCGAGCCGCGACCTGATGCGCCGACGAGCTGGATCAGCGACCATTTTGTTGATGTGTACTGCGAGCTCCATGCCAGGGGATATGCACACAGCATCGAGACGTGGCGTGACGGCGTGTTGGTCGGCGGACTGTATGGCGTTGCGTTTGGTGGGTTATTTGCCGGTGAAAGTATGTTTAGCCGCGATCGTGATGCAAGCAAAGTCGCATTGGTTGACTTGGTCGGACGACTGCGCCGGAATGGGTTTTTGGTGCTCGATACGCAGTGGGTGACCGACCATCTGTCTCAGTTCGGGTCGTATTGGATGCCTGGTTCGCTCTACAAAGTGATTCTCGGGCAAGCGTTGCATACGACCACCCGTTGGGAGTAACCGCTATGGTGTGCGATCCTGCATGGCTGTAGCGATGAGCGCGTCGGCGTGTTCGACAATAGCACGCGCAGGGATGGCATAGCCGATACCTTCGAAGCTTCCTGTGCTGCTTTGGATTGCCGTGGTTAACCCGATGACGGCACCGGTGCGGTCAATGAGGACACCGCCAGAACTGCCCGGATTCAACACGGCATCGACCTGAATCATCCCCGTTAGGCTCGTCGTATCGGTCGAAAGCTCGCGGTTGGTCGCGCTGATTGTGCCCAACGTCATGCTATCGTGGAGCCCATACGGGCTGCCGATTGTCATAATCCACATCCCTGTGGCGGGGGTGCGCGTGCTCATTGTGAGCGGACCGATTGGTGCCGGCGTGTCGAGTGCGAGTACCGCAATGTCATGCATAGTGTCGCGCCCAATGACGGTAGCGCTGATAACACTCGATGCGCCGAGGCGAATCTGGTAGACGTCTGCCTGTGCAACAACATGAGCATTGGTAACAATATGGCCCTGGTCGTTATACAAGAACCCACTGCCTTGGGACAGCATGAATGATCGGGCCGACGTCATGCCGTCGACCGCTGGGTGCTCAAACGGGAGCTCGATGCTGACCACTGCTGGCACACTTTGGGCATAGAGATCCATGGTCTCGGCTTCGAGTGCAGCAATCGTTGCGTTTTGGGCGTCGCTCCGTGTTGCAATGGCTTCGCGGGTGGGGAACGGCGTCACCGGCAAATCACGACGATACGTGGTGGGAACCACACTCGGAGTACTGCCCCAGCGGATCTGGGTGTTTGGTCCGAGATCTGCTTCGAACCGGGTGGAACATGCACTCAATAGGGCTACCAAGACACCGCAGCACCAGAGTATTCGGTTCATGCAGGGCGCTCCCACAAGTTCTGTAAGGCTGGAATGAGTGAGCCGTACCGATAGCCGACTTCAGCAGCAGCGAGGCGATCTGATTGCATGGTTTGACCGTTGAGCAGGAGCGCGTCGGCCATTTCGCCAAATACCAACCGGAGCACAAACGCAGGTACCGGGAGCCAATTCGGACGGTGCAGGGTATGTGCTATTGCAGCGCTGAACATCGCGTTGTCGACGCATTCGGGTGCAACCGCGTTGTATGCCCCGCGGGCAGTCGGCTGGTCTATGAGATAGAGCATGAGACTGACCAAATCATCCCGATGGATCCACGCGATGGGCTGTGTGCCGGAACCGACACGACCGCCGACCCACAAGCGGAACGGCAATGCCATCAGCGGGAGTGCCCCTTCACGCGCATCAAGGACCACACTGGTGCGTACAATGGCGACCCGCATGCCGAGCTGTTCGGCGGCGATGGCGGCTGATTCCCATGCGACACACAATCCGGCGAGATAATCGTCGCCAGCCGGCGAGTCTTCGGTGACGGGGAATGTATGATTGCGAAAGCCATAATACCCGCTCCCTGATGAAGAAATCAGGGTCTGTGGTGGCGTATCGAGTAGTGCACAGGCTGCCACAAGGTTTGCGGTGGCGGGGACTCGACTCTGCCAGAGGATATCTTTGTAGCGGTCGGTCCAGCGTGTACCCGCGATGGATGCACCGACGAGATTGACGATAGCGTCGCAGCCGTGCAGTGCGGCAGCAGTGGCTCGAGCGTCGTGGGGGAGCCATGGTGCAACGGTGACCGTGGCAGGCAGGCGATTACGCTGAGATGGATTGCGGCTAAACGCGACGACGCTGTCGCCACGTGCGATGAGCGCATGGCAGAGAGCGGTTCCAATCAATCCGGTTGCCCCGGTGACGGCAATACGTTGTGGCACGAGGAGTTCTTTCTGGGGGGTTATTTGTGGCGGAGCATGCCGGGCCAGATGCTACAAAAGAACATACCGGCGGTCATGCCTGCCAACACCCCGTTCACGAGGAGGAGTTC
>QWQY01000054.1 GCA_003670675.1 Chloroflexota bacterium | reverse complement strand
TGACGTTTGCGATACCGCAGTCGCTCCCGCCGTGCGACAAGAATCGCTCTGCTTCGCGCATGCTATCGGTGAAGATGGCACTCGAAAGCCCTTGTGCGACATCGTTGTGCATCGTGATCGCGTCCTCAAGTGTTGCGTAGCTCATCACATAGAGGATGGGGGCGAATGTCTCTTCACAGACGACATCAATCTGCTTGGGCATGCGAATTATCGTAGGATCGACATAGTTCGCTCCGATGTCGGTACGATGTGCACCGCCTACAAGGACAGTGCCGCCACCAGCGGTGGCACGTGTAATCGCCTGCATCATGGCAGTGACGGCCCCTGCAGTGGCCAATGGACCAACCAAGGTACCTGCATCGAGCGGGTTACCAATGGGAACGCTGGCATATGCTTTGACCAAACGCTGGCAGAGTGCATCGACGACGCTCTCGTGGACAATCAGCCGACGAGTCGTCGTGCAACGTTGACCAGCGGTACCTACCGCACCAAAGAGCACCGCGCGAACGACCATGTCGAGGTCCGCATTGGGGGTGACGATGATGGCATTGTTACCGCCGAGCTCGAGGATCGACTTGCCGAAACGTCCTGCAACAGTGGTCGCAACCTTTCGTCCGGTCTTGGTGCTGCCGGTGAATGAAACCAACGGCAAACGATGGTCCTCTGCCATTGCTTGACCAACAACCGCACCGGACCCAACAGCCAAGGTAAACAGCCCCTGCACACCGTGATCTGCCATCACTTTATTGGCAAGGTGCTGCACCGCAATAGCTGACAACGGCACGAGTTCCGACGGCTTCCAGATGTTGGTATCGCCACAGACTGCCGCTATTGCTGCGTTCCAGCTCCACACTGCTACTGGGAAGTTGAATGCGCTGATAATCCCAATCGGACCAAGGGGGTGCCATTGCTCGTACATGCGATGCTGTGGACGCTCACTATGCATGGTCAAACCATACAGTTGACGACTCAAGCCCACGGCAAAATCGCAGATATCGATCATTTCTTGGACTTCGCCGAGTCCTTCGGGGCGAATTTTGCCCATCTCGAGCGAGACCAACTCGCCCAATGGCTCTTTGTATTCGCGCAGAATCGTTCCCAAATCACGCACAACATCGCCCCGCTTTGGTGCAGGAATATGTCGCCACGACGTGAACGATGTTTGCGCGGCGGTGACGGTTCGTTCATAGCTTGCATGATCGGCTAATTGCACCTGGGCAATTGCATCACCGGTGGCAGGGTCATAGCTCGTTATCCATTCACCTGCAGAAGAGATCCACTCCGGCCCCGTGCATGTGCCCAAATTGCGGTCGGTAATGTGTAATTTTGCGAGGAGATTTTGTGTTCGCGTGGCCATCATCACTCCTTTGGTCCGCACCACTGCGGTGCGCTACGTCTGTGTATTGTACATCTGCCCTGGGGCTTTGTCAGGGTTACCCTGCTTCGTGTTGTTGAAATGACTCCACAGCAGAGACAATATCCGAATAGATTTTGCCTTGTCCTTTGCCGGTTGAGGGTCGCCAGTTATCGGCCACTTTGCGGATGTATCGGCCAAACAACGTCCGGACGTACGGACTGAGGATGACCAAATCGAATTGCGGAATGGTACGTTCTATGCGTTCAGCGTCTTTGTCCCAGTTCGAACGCCAGCCGATGAGTTCCCACGTTACATGGATATGTGGATGGGTCTGTTGCAGTTTTTCGGTGATTTGGTCTTTGAAACCTTGCTGTGTTTCGTTTCCACCGATATAGAGCACTTTGCACGGTCGCGGCTTGACCGTGTGCGTGGGTCGCTCGAGGAGGGTTGCATACTGGGCGGCATTGCTCTGCGGGAATTGCATCAATATGCTTAACGTTGCACGTGCATGGTGCAACGACTGCTGCCCCAAGTATATGTTGAGCAATTGCTCGATGAGGGTGACAGCGTCGTCGTGTTTGCCCGCCATGAAGGCGAGTTGAATGCGCAAGTTGAGGGTTTCGGCCTCTCCCCAGATACGCACAATGGTCTCGTAGGCAGCAACGATAACTTGATCGATTTGTGCAGCGTACTCGCTGTAATGTTCGGCATGGTACTCGAGCAAATTCAACATATACTCGATGGATTCTTCGTGGTTTCGAGCGATTGCGATTGTCCATGCCTCGAGCAGGAGGGTGAGTTTTTCGGCGCGGGATAAGACGATGAACTTTTGTCCGTAGAAGTACCGTTGCCAGATATCGCGTGGTTGCTGCATGACCTCGGCGACGTTGCACAAATCAAAGATATCAACATCACGATACTGAAAAAGGTGAATCATGACCGCTCTGCCTGCATCTCGGTCGACACGGGCGATGTTGTGGTATATCGTCAACCAATGACGGAGCGGAAAGAAAATCGTCGACACAAACACGATGTGCAGGTCTTGCATCAATGTCGGAATATCGCTCAATTGGAGCTTTTGCGACCAGGTGCGGATTTTGAGGAACATCGCCCAATCAAATAACCCACGCGTTTGGTACGCAACCAGCTGTCGTTCCATCCCGCTTTTCGCATCGTTGAAAAAATCATACGCTTCATCGAAATTGCCATCGCCCATCGCAATAATACCCAACACGAATTGTGCATTCGTCTGATCACCATGCGGGATGCGCAGCGCTTCGTCGAAGTACTGCCGCTGTTGCTTCAGTGCGATGTGCACCACACGGAAATCGTTGGTATCGTTCGGCACAATAGAATCAAGGGCAGGGAACCCAGCTGCAGACAACCCGATGTCGGTATGACATTGGGCTATTTCGCTAAACCCAGGGACGGTACACGCCAATTCAAAGAGCTCAATTGCTCCTTTGAACTGTTTTTTGCGGCGCAACAGCTGACCACGCTTGCGGAGACAGCGTGCATAGAAATCACCGAGACAATTGCTCGTCAAACAATTGCGAATGAGCGATTGCAGTATCTGATCTGCCTGAATTTGGTGTTCACCGTTCCGCACCAGTCGTGCTGCGATTGCGTAGATTGCATGAGGAACGCTATCGGGATGCTCTGCATGTTGCATGTGCGGAACTGGACAATGCGAAAGCAGTGTCGCGATCGAGCCATAATCAGCCCGTGCTTCGAGGGCCGGGATAATTGCATAGAGCAACAAGACATCGTGCGCCGGGAGTGTGGCAAGCACTTTTTCCCAATACCGTTGGTAATTCTGCACGGCTTCGGCCACGACATCACCGCTTTCGCGATGGGTACCCAAGAGATACCCAAAAAACGCCCACGCTTGGGCATCTTGTGATTGAAGTTTGGTCGACACAAAGCGCGCACTGGTCGCTCCTGCATAATACCCATAGTGGAAGTGGTAGACGGCCTGCCCGCCATTCAAGCTCAAGAGCTCTTGAATGGCACGTGCCATGTCTTCTTCGGACAATGCCCCGCGCACGAGTGCAACTGAGTCATGGATTGCGTGCATAAACAAGCGATCAAGTGGCGAAAAATGTTGTGGCGTCGTCGGCAACGGAGGGGGCGGGTCAGGCAGTTTGGGTGGCATCATCGGTATGGGCCGTTTGATCGTCGGTGCGACACGCGAAGCCGCTTGCGCTGGCCCAGACACATGCTCGTCTAGAGCAGCTTCGATAACGACCGTCTCGTCGACCTCTGGTAACACAACTGCGGCTGCTTGTCGTTGCATGTCCGCCCAATCGAGGTGTGCCTGCCACAAGGCTTCGTAGCGCGGATCTGCAAAGGCTTCGCTCCGCCCAGGACACTCAGAAAAGAGGGTATACATGCACATTGCCGCTAACGGCGGTGATGCTGCAGCTGCAAGATGATCAACGACACGTAAATACCATGTTGTGGGATATTGGTTTGACGGCAAGTCTGCGCCACCATCGTTGCCAACCAGCCGTAAATCCTCAATCAGTTGCGCGTGCGAGCTTTTGAGGTAGCCATGACAAACATCGTGAATGACGAGTGGGTTTTGGGCAGCAAATTCGAGAAGTCGCTCCACACGCCATTGCACGGGTTTTGCTTTGACACTGACCACACGAAAGTTAAGTCGACGTGCAAGCAAATCGTCAAAACGATGTATTTTGGTGCGTTTGTCGATGAATTCTTTGCGCTCAAAAAGGGTCGAAACAATGGTCGTTCGGACACGAGGTTCTATGGTATCCCAAAACGTTTTGAGTGCCGTCGGGGTGCGGATAATAACCGCGAGTGATTCTCGTGACATAGAAGTGCCTTTGATGGCGAATACTGATTGTTTGACGCACGAATTCGGTAATTTGTTTACGCAAAAAAGAGCAACGGAACGAGGACTGCGTAATTCCTGGGTGTCCTCACCACTCGCTTGCGCTACAAGAGACAGCGCTACGGTGTAGAACGTGTAAAGAGCTGACGTGCACCGTGCATAAACAACGCACCATCGGCACCCACGGTAAGGAAGTTCACCCCACGCGTTGCATATGGTTGCAACGCGTCTGCTGACGGTCCGATGATACCAATTCCTACGTGTGCGGCAGTCGCGCTGGCGATGATATCGTCAATAGCACGTTGCACAACCGGATCACCCATTGTGGCACCTAGTGATTGACTCAAATCGGATGTCCCGATGAAGATGACATCTGCACCGTCGGTTGCACAGATTTCGTCCCGCGCCGCGAGCCCCTTGGCTGTTTCGATTTGCAAAACGACCGTCACCTGTTCGTTCATACGGGTAGGATAATCGAGTTGCGCAGACGGCGGCGGTGGGTAGCTTGCAACCCCTTGGTGTTGTGACAACAGGAACGATTGGGTCAATGTGTGTAATCCGCGCGTCCCGACTGGTGGGTATTTGCTCCATTCAACGGCTTGACGGGCTTGTGCTGCAGACTCGATCATGGGCACCATGACACCATCGGCACCTGTTTCGAGCACTTGTTGTATCGCACCCCGCGAGAGGTCACGCACACGCACGATGCACGCAATCCCATATGCATGCGCAGTCATCACCAATTGCCCCACCATGCTGGCATCGATCGGAATATGCTCGTGGTCAATGATCAAAAAATCACATCCCACAGCCGCCAACATCCCCACCACTGCAGGGTCTTGAAACATCACGAATGTCGAGTAACACGGACGTTCACGCAGGGTCGTTCGCAACGTGGTTGGTGCAATCATTATTGGTTCTCCCATAAAGCAGATACACATATGATACCTGATTGCTCTTGGGGGCTATAGAAAATAGTGGTAGCATTTGGATGATGGTGCGGTTGCCATTACTACCATTTGTTTTCGCTGAAAGGAACACCACATGTACGGGGTATTGAGTATCGTCATTCAAGCTGTCGAGATTGTTTTTTTGGTGCAGTTCATCATGCAATTGGTTGATCCCACCGGCAATCACCGGGTCTTACGTGCTATCGCTCCGTTAACACAACCCGTTCTCACGCCACTCAGAGCTGCTCTGCCACGCAGTCAATTCGACTATTCGCCACTCATTGTCGTGTTGGTATTCAACATTTTGCGCTGGGTGTTGGGCATCTAGTATCAATCTCACCGACAGGCTGCCCACAAGAAGAATCCTGATTCGCTACAATGTGGACAGGAAGTATGCATGAAACGAGGCGATGATGACGACCCGATCCTATGGCGCACAACATATGGTGACACAACTGCGCAAGGTGATGCTCCGCACACCTGATGCTGCATTCTATGGCGCAGACGCAGAACGCTGGCACTACACCAGTCAACCAGAGAAGGCCGGCGCCCTCGCTGAACACGCAGCACTCTGCGATACATTGCGCAAAGCAGGCGTCGAAGTCATCATGCATGATACGGCATTGCCTGATCACGCCGATGCGATCTTCTGTTTTGACCCGGTCATTGTGACCGACAAGGGTGCGATTTTGTTGGCCATGGGCAAAAAGCTCCGCGAAGGCGAAGAAGAAGCCATCGGCAAGAGTCTCGTCAAAGCAGGGATTCCTATCCTCGGCCGACTCACCGGCAGTGCCAAAGCCGAAGGCGGCGATATGCTGTGGCTCGATCACCACACATTGGCCATTGGATTGGGCTTTCGCACCAACCACGAAGCTGTACGACAGTTGAAACTGCTGCTCGAGCCTATCGGGGTCACCGTTTTGGCCTACGATTTGCCGTACTTTACTGGTCCTGAAGCATGTCTCCACCTGCTTTCGTTGATTTCGCTGGTTGATCACGATCTCGCAGTTGTGCATTTGCCGCTTATGCCGACGGCGTTTTATCAAGAACTTGTCCGTCGCAACATCCGCATGATCGAAGTGCCGGCCCACGAGTTCGATACGATGGCAACCAATGTACTCGCCATTGCACCCAAAGTCTGTCTGATGCTTGATTGCAACCCCATCACTGCCCGCATGTTGGCAGATGCAGGCTGCGAAGTGCAAACCTATCAAGGCAACCAGATATCGCTCAAAGCAGAAGGCGGACCAACCTGCTTGACGCGCCCGATTTTGCGCGATTAGACATCATCGAACTGGACAGAAAGTAGTCACATGCAGCAGCGTACAGCGACCGAACAACAGGTCTTGGATGCAATACAGCCAGATGAGTTGTTGCTGTTCCTCGGGGAACTCGTGTCGTTCCAGAGCCTTGCAGACAACGAAACGGCCGCACAGCAGCACATCGCGTCCAAAATGCGTGCCTTTGGATTCGAGACGGATGTCTGGGACATTGACTTCTCCACCCTGCGCCAACACCCTGCGTTTAGCTGGGAAGTCGAGCGGAGCACGGGGCTCGGCGTCGTCGGGACGATCGGCGCAGATCGTGGCGGCAAATCACTGCTGTTCAATGGGCACATCGACGTGGTACCCGCTGGTGATCGCGCCAATTGGCACAGTGAGCCATACACCGCAACAGTACGCGACGGTCGCGTGTATGGACGCGGCGCATTGGACATGAAAGCGGGCTTGGTCGCTGCATTTTGGGCGGCGCATGCAATCAAAGCGAGCGGAGTCGCACTCCGTGGTCGATTGCACGTTGCCAGCGTGATTGGCGAAGAAGACGGTGGCTGCGGGACGTTAGCAACGATTGTGCGCGGCTATATTGCAGACGCTGCAATTATCCCCGAACCAACCCGATTGGCGATTGCTCCTGCTCAAGCCGGGGCACACAATGTCCGGATACGTGTCCCTGGGTTATCTGCGCACGGCTGCTACCGTGAAGAAGGCGTCAGTGCAATCGAGAAGTACATGATCGTTCACACCGCACTCGTGCAACTCGAAGAACGTCGTAACGCACGGATGCGCCACCCGCTCTTTGCGCAGTACCGCTTGCCGTACCCGCTCAGTATCGGGACGGTGCATGCCGGGAATTGGCCGTCGAGTGTCGCCGAAGAACTCGTCGCCGAAGGGCGCTACGGCATCGGCATTGGCGAGGACTCCAACGCTGCCCGACGAGAACTCGAACAAGCGGTGGCGGCTGCTGCACAATTGGATCCGTGGTTGCGTGAGCATCCGCCCATTGTGGAGTGGTGGGGCGGAACGTTTGAACCTGCTGAGTGCGACGTCAATCACCCCATCGTAGGGATCTTGAGCGGCGCGCACCAGACGACCACCGGCGGAGCAGCGCCTGCTCTCGAAGGGATGACCTACGGCGCAGACATGCGTCTGTTGGTGCATCAGGGTGGAATGCCGACGGTTATGTATGGTCCCGGCGATGTGCGCCTCGCACACAAACCCGACGAATACGTCCCCATCGAAGACATCATCACGGTCGCACGCAGTCTTGCAGTGACCGCGTTGCGCTACATCGGGTACGACGACTAATCAGCCGTTCGGTACCACTGTTCCACCCCAAACAGATACCAAGGGGTATCCAAGACAAGTCCCCCTTCAGGCGTGGCAATCCCAGATTGCCACGCCATTGTGTGCACTGGGCGAGCAATTGGGATGATTGCAGCACTATCAAGCGCGAGCTGGATTGCCTGGCGTTCGATGACTGCCCGTGCAGTGGTCTCATACGTACGCATAGTTCGATTTTGTAACGCAGTGAAATCTGGGTTGCTGTAACCGGGCAGGTTCAGTGTCGGACTGATATCCGGCATTCCGGGATTTATCAACGCACTGTCGAACAACGCTGTGTTGCTTCCGTCATACACAAAAGTATCTGCATACACACTGCTACTGCGACCGTTCGCCCACGTGACGATGGCGACATCGTACGCAAACGGCGGGATGAATTGCTTGAGGTATGTCTGACGGTCAGACGGTGTCAACGCAATAGTAAGCCCCAATCCACGCCATTGCGTGGCCAACGATTCGGCGAGTCTCATTGCTGCTTGGTTGGTTTGATCGACGCTGAGTCTGATGACAAGAGGTTCTTCTTCGCGCAGAAACTGCTTTTGCTCGCTGTCCCATATCCATCCTGCAGTAGCAAGTGCTGGTGTTATGTCGAGCGTCTTGCTGACGGGGACACTGGCAGCAAACGGATGATTGGGGATACTCATTGTATCCACGGCAATGTGTGTCGCGCCCATATACTCTTGTACTGCATCGGGTACGTCCGTCGCAGCGCGCAACAGCTTACGCAGGGCAGGATCTGAGAACAGTCGTTGCGTACGGACATTCAGTACCAAAGCCATCAACTCATTTTGCGCCACACGTGCGGTAGTGATTGTGGCTGGTTGCTGGACGCTCCAAGGATTTTCTAATTCTGCGATGTGAATGGTATTTCCAGACAACGCACGCATCGCATCGGCCGATGGTTGTGCATGGAGCAGTTGTATTTCGTCGAGATACGGCGCACCACGCACATACCAAGGGTTCGCACGCAGGTGGAAGGAACCGGCTTCGTCTTTGTTGGCATAGACAAACGGACCTGCGCCGACCGTCAACGAGACGAGGTTCAGTGTTTCGATTGGTTGCGTCCCGACCGCATGCATCGGAAGCACCGGGAGTGCCCAGAGGCTGAGCAATGGTGCGTAGGGTGCAGATAAGGTAAAGACCACGTTCGCTGGACCCGCCGCTTCGACACGCTCGATGACATGCATTTCACGGAGCAGCGGGGTGGTAGGGGCGAACGAAAGCAGTGTTTGATAGGTATAGACCACATCTGCACTGGTCAGTGGAACAGCATCAGCCCATTGGAGATCGGCCTTCAAGGTCGCGGTAACGACCGTACCTGCAGGATTCGCCTCCCAGCGTTCGAGCAATTCTGGCTGCGGGGTGCCAGTTCGATCCAACCGCATCAATCCTGCGTGCGAAAGTGTGACAAACACTTCAGTTGCACGGGTTTTGACATTCCACGGCTGTACGGTGGTAAGTGCATCAGGCAGGGCAATCGCCACACTTCCACCCCGTGGAATTACTGGCTCGCTCGAATACAGCGATTGGACGGATGTCGGGAATTGACAGCCCGACAGCACTATTCCGGCTAGGAGCATGGAGCGGGCTAATGGTTGTACGCGAGCAAACATTCGTCGTGCAAAACCCATCATCCTACAACCCTACTGCCGCACCGTCTTTGCGCGGGTCCGATCCTGCGTACGCAACACCGTCCTCAACGACAATGATTTGCCCACCACCGAAACCGCCGACCTCTGCGTCGACAATCTCGTGTCCCAGTGCGCGCAGCGCTGCTTGGACATCAGGCGAGTGCTCGAGTGCGAGGGTCTTTTTGCCTTCGTATGGTTCGAGGAGTTCGTACCGCGGAGCATCGAGTGCTTCCTGGGGGTTCATCCCATAATCGATCATGTTGACCAGCATTTGGGCATGCCCTTGGGGTTGCATGAAACCGCCCATGACGCCGAAACTCGCCCACAACGCGTCGTCCTTGGTGACCATGCACGGAATAATCGTATGGTAGGGTCGCTTACCCGGTTCTAATGCATTGGGGTGACCCTCAGCAAGGACGAAGCAGGCACCACGATTTTGCATACAAATGCCGGTATCCCCAGCAACAACACCAGACCCAAACCCGTAGTACAAACTATTGATGAACGAAACCGCATTGCCCCAC
>QWQY01000053.1 GCA_003670675.1 Chloroflexota bacterium | reverse complement strand
CGCCGCGGGTAGTGCTCGAATGCGGGCGGGTCATCACGGGGCCTGCGGGCATGCTGGTGACCACTGTTCGTCACGCCAAAAGCACCTACCGCAACTATGTCGGTGTCGACGCGTCGATGGCGGATTTGATGCGCCCCGGTATGTACGGCGCCTACCACCACATCACCGTGCTCGGCGCTGCTCCCCAGGCGGACGATGCACGCTATGACGTGGTGGGCTCGCTCTGCGAAAACAACGACAAATTCGCCATTGACCGTCCACTCCCCGCGGTTGCAAGCGGTGACATCATGGTCATCCACGATACGGGCGCACACGGTCGTGCCATGGGCTTCAACTACAACGGCAAGTTGCGCTGCGGAGAGGTGCTGTTGCGGAGCGACGGCCGATTGCAGCTGATCCGTCGAGCCGAGTCCATCGATGACCTCTTTGCGACCTTGGTCGAACCAGGCGATTGATCTGTAGAAACAAACCGCCCGCTGCATTGACGCAGCGGGCGGTATTTGGTGAGTTGAACAGTTATTGTTGCATCCATGCGATGATTGCGTCGTTGAACGCTTTGGGTTGTTCGATGTTGCTCAGGTGCCCACAGTCTTGCAAAATCACGGTTTGGCAATGGGGCAGTTCTTTGGCCAAAGCGATGCTTTCGTGGACCGGCATAATCGGGTCGTCGGTCGCCCCCACAACCAAGGTCGGTATGGTCATTTGAGGCAGCAGACTGCGTGCGTCGGGCCGATCGCGGATCATTTCGAGCGCGTTGGCGAGTGTTTCGGCGGGTGCTTCGGTGGCCAGGGTGTGGACATAGCGGCGGATACCTGGGCCTACATGGGTCGACAACAACCGCGGCAGCATCATCTCTGCAATTACCTCGACGCCGTCGCTCCGGGCTATTGCAGCGTTGCGGGTACGGGCCGCTCGTGTCGCGTCGTCATCGGCACTCGCCCGTGCATTGCATAGTGCGATGCGGTTGAAGCGTTGTGGAGCCAATCGGTACATGGCAAGGGCAACATATGTGCCCATCGAGCATCCTGCGAGTGCGACGTCGTCGAGGTCGAGTTGGTCGAGGATGTCGATGATGCCGTGGGCGACCTGTTCGATTGCCGGCACCACCGAATCGAGCGGCTCCCAGTGCGATCGGCCAAACCCTGCGTAATCTACCGCGATGATTTGATAGCGGTGACCGAGGACGGCTATTTGTGGCTCCCACATCCGATGATGGAGCGGGAACGCGTGGAGCAATACAAGCGGGGCGCCTTCGCCGTAGAGGTGATATGCAGCGGCCATTCGTCCTCCTCATGCTGTTGCCTTCAGCGTACCATAGCCTGAGGGTCTGCTGCCTGCACTCGCGGTATACTCAGTATGTGTCCGGTCGACGGTGTTTCGCTGATTGTGGAACAAAATCGTCGCCGCTGTCGTCTCTCCTCTACACATGGAGGTTTGCATGTCACAACAACGCATTTTGGTCGTCGAAGACGAAGCCGAGATTGCCGGGTATTTGCGCAGAGGATTGAGCTTCGAAGGCTATGCGGTCGAAACCGCAGCAGACGGACAAGCAGCGCTGATTGCAGCGCGCGAACGACCACCCGATGTCATTGTCCTAGATGTCATGCTCCCCAAAATAGATGGCTTCGAAGTCGCCAAGCGCATCCGCACTGCATCGGATGTGCCGATTATCATGTTGACGGCACGCGATGCGGTACCTGATCGGGTGCAAGGACTCGAAGTGGGTGCTGACGATTACCTCGTCAAGCCGTTTGCGTTCGAAGAGCTCTTGGCCCGTGTGAAAGCGCAACTCCGCCGAGTCCATGGCCGCAATACCGGGAATGTGTTGCGCTACGGTTCACTCCAAATGGACGTGTCGGCGCACGAAACGACCATCGACAGCCGTCGGGTTGAATTAACTGCCAAAGAGTACGAGTTACTCGAGTTGTTTATCCGGCATCCACAGCAAGTACTCACCCGCGATATCATCTACGATCGGGTGTGGGGGTATGACTTTGGTGGCGAAAGCAACATTATCGAAGTGTATGTACGCTATCTGCGTCAAAAACTCGAAGCAAATGGCGAAGCACGGTTGATTCATACGGTACGCGGTGTAGGGTACATTTTGCGCGAAGACCAGGAACACGACGCGTCCTGAGGCCGACGCTACTATTCTTTTGTACGGCGCTGCAGCAATGCAGCGCTTTTTCGTTGCACCCACAACGGCGGTACGCCATAAAATGCCCGCTCGGCATCCGATATTTCGGGCTCGATGGGATCAACGGTCCAGACATTGTGATGCTTGAGAAACTGCGTCCCAAAACGCTGTGGCAACCCTTTGGCAATCAGCCAGCGGTCCCAACAGGCAGCGACAATAGACCATGCACGGCCCTCACCGCGGTGTGCTGCGGTCCGTGCAAAATACAAGGCTGTGGCGAATTCGTCCACTGACAGTCCGTGCATCAACACGACTGCTGCATAGTAGAAGTCTGCGGCGGATTGCAATCCACCGGCCACGGCAATATCGCACACCCTGCCGCAACGAATTTGGCGACGTTCTACTTCGTCGTCGCCGAGTTGCTCGTCACCGAGGCGTTCGAGTTCTGCCGAGTACGAATCGTCCATACGCCCTACTTTGTATACATTGGCTGAAGTATACCCAAAACCTGGGGCATGCGGGGCTATGATTCGGCCAATCGTTGCAGCCCGGCCCGTATACTCGACGACGAAATGTCACGGCGGAATCGGTCTTCATCGAACAACACAAACAGTGATCTGCAGGATTCGGGGATGTCTCCAAGACGGAGCTGACGAAATGCCCCCGACGGATCCGTGCGACCCACAACCACAAACCGACAGCCGTGCTGGGCAATGTCGTGGAGCGCTGCTTCTACCCCGCCCGTACCGTAGTATTTTGGGTCGAGTAAACGTATTGCGGTGTCGTAGCCGAGCACAAATGTCGAATCCGGGAAGAGTGCCGCTTTGTCGATAAAGCGGGGTGCACGGGTGAGTACAAGCCTTGGTTCATCGACGAATTGTTGACTCCGGTGCAGGATGGTCGTGTACGGCAGCGCAGGCTTGTCTGCGTTGACCACACTTAGTTCATAGTACCCGGGCTGTCCGGTAGATGCGAGCGCTGCCGCAAGCAATGCGCGATGCCCGTCGTGCACCGGGTTGTACGATCCGGACAGGAGTGTCACACCGTGCAATGCCACCGGTTCGTACGTCAGGTCACCGTTGTATTGCACACACGCGTATGTGCCCGTCAAAAACGCCGTGAGGATGTCGGTGTGTGCGACCGACTCGACCAGTAGCTGTTCTTCGGGTTGCAGCAAAAGCGGTGGCTCATTGGGGATGCCACGAGCATGCGCAAGTGCGCGGAGGATGAGCGCACTGACCACCTCTTCTTCGGCGATGCGGTCACGCAACCCTTTTTTGAGGGTGATACCGTAGGCCGTCACACCATGTTGGTTTGCTATGGCAATCCAACAGCCGTGGTTGCCTCGTTTGGTGCGGTCGGTCGCGATGGTCGCAGTGCAGCCGACTCCATTGTGGGCTGGTCCAGGTCGGAGGTCGCATGCGCGGCGATAAGCAGCCCAAGCCATGGCAACAGCGGTATCGCGGCTGACGAACTGATCTGGCAGCCGACCAAGCAGTGTGTGCATCGACTCGGGCGCGTAGCGGTCCGTCGCCTCCAGGATGGTGCGAGACGAGCCTGCTACCGCATGGAGCTGCCACAGCGCGGCACTTCCTGCTCCGGCATATTCAATCACCGTGGGGATAGATGTCGCGTGGATGCGGCTAATCAAATCAGTGTGCATGGTGTCCAACATGATACAGCTTTGTAATGGCCAGTATAGCAGTTGAGGTCGATTGATGACGTCATCTTAACAAAAAATTAACTCAAAGCCTGCTTCGTGATAACAGTGGCTAGGTACCATACGACTGTCCGAATCTCCTGAACGTGTGATATTCATGTCAGAGCGAAAGGGTACCAGATGTCTATCGTGACGCGCAAAATCCGAGCAACGATGCTTAGCCTGGCAATTGCCAGCGCCCTCCTGTTGTCCGCTTGTTCGAGTGCTCCTGCAGCAGTCGAGCCAACTGCTGTGCCAGAAGTTGCAGTCGAAGCCACAGCTGCTCCGGAAGCAACCGCAATCCCCGAACCAACTGCTGTACCAGAAGCAACAGCAACCACAGAGCCAACCAAAGCTCCTGAAGCAACTGCTACCACCGCTGCAGAAGCAACGGCAACGGTAGAAGCAACGGCTACGATGGCCGCCACGGCGACGTTGGCTGCAACGCAGGCTGCTACGGCTACCAAAGCTGTTATGACTGCCCCAACGGCAACCACCGCACCTGCTGTCGCTTCCACCGAGTGGGAACCACGACAGTTGACTGCCAAGCTGACCGGCTCGGGCGCAAGCTTCCCCAATCCATTGTACCAAGTGTGGATTTCGGTCTACACCAAGAACGTAGTCCCTGGTGTACAATTGAGCTATTCGAGCGTCGGCTCGGGTCAAGGCCAGAAGGACTTCATCGCATACCTGACAGATTTCGGTGGCTCAGACTCCGCAATCAAGTCAAGCGATGTCGAATCAAAGGCCCCAGACGCGATCCACTTGCCCATGGTCATGGGTGGCGTTATGCCGATGGTGAACATCGCCGGGATCAAAACCCCGCTGAAGTTCACGCCTGAAACACTAGCTGGTATCTACCTCGGCGCGATCACCAATTGGAATGACCCACGCTTGGCCAAGGACAACGAAGGCGTAGCGTTCCCAGATCTGGCAATCACTCCGGTGTATCGCTCAGACAGCTCGGGTACAACGTCGATCTGGACCGACTACCTCAGCAAAGTCAGCACGGATTGGAAGGCCAAGGTCGGTTCAGGAAGCGCAGTGAGCTTCCCAGCTGGTATCGGCGCATCGGGCAACGCAGGTGTCTCGGCAACGGTTCTCAACACGAATGGTGCCGTTGGGTACGTCGAAGTCGGCTACGCGCTGGCTGCAGGCTTCCCACTTCCGTTCGTCAAGAACGCATCTGGCAACTTCGTGAAGCCTGAAACCAACAATGTCAGCGCCGCTGCAAACGGCATGAACATCTCAAGCAACCCACAACGCCTTGCTGCTTCAATCACCAACAGCGCTGCTCCTGATGCATACCCAATCGCAGCGTTCACCTACATCTTGGTTCGTCAGTCCACCTACACCGATGTCAACAAGGCACAGGCTCTTGCAGACTTCCTCTACTGGGGTTTGACCACCGGACAAGGCGCAACGGTACGCTTGGGGTACGCACCACTTCCCGAAGGAATGCGCATCGCGGCCATGAAGGCCCTGAAGACCGTCACGGTCAACGGTGCGCCAGTCATCGACGCTCCAGTCAAATAACGTACGGATGACCGATGGCCGTGCGGATTTCGATTCGCACGGCCGATTATGATGTTGAGGGGCAGATGGCACAGCAATCGACACCTCCGCAATGGAGTACAGGTAAATCGCCGTTGCGACACGGCGATGTTCCGTTTCGTGCAGGGACCGTTGCGCTTGCGAGTGCAGTTGTTCTGTTGGTGTTTGCCGTTGCATGGATGTTGTACACATCGTCGCAAGAGGCACGCACGGCTTTTGGGTGGGATTTGTTGTTTGGCAGCACGTGGAACCCCGTCGAGACGGAACTCAATCCGGTGAGCTTCGGCGGTTGGCCAGCGGTACGTGGCACACTCTTGTCTGCACTGATCGCATTGATTATTGCTGCCCCGTTGGCAGTTGCAATCGGGATCTATCTCGCTGAATTATGCCCGCTGGCGTTGCGGACTCCACTTTCGTTTCTTGTTGAACTGCTTGCAGCAGTCCCATCCGTCATCTACGGCGTGTGGGGCGTATTTGTTTTTGTACCGTTCTTTAGCTCCACAGTAGCTGAACCACTGAGTGCAACAGTCGGCGCGATTGTTCCTTGGTTTGCAGGTCCCATTGCGACCGGTCGCGGCTTGATTGTCACCGGCATAATTTTGGCATTGATGATTCTGCCGACGATTGCATCACTTACTCGTGATGTGCTCCGTCTGGTTCCAAATACCCAACGTGAGGCGATGCTTGCCATCGGTGCCACGCGATGGGAAACCATCTGGCTTGCGGTTATTCCATATTCACGCGCCGGGATTATCGGCGCTATCATGCTCGGCCTCGGTCGTGCCTTGGGTGAGACCATGGCTGCGACGATGTTGGTGGGTAATACGCAGCGAATCTCGGAATCCTTGTTTGCCCCTGCCACCACCGCTGCCTCTCTGGTTGCTAATGAACTGACGAACTCGGTTGGTTCGTTGCACGAAAGTGCGTTGATTTCGGTGGCCTTTGCCCTATTCGGTATTACGTTGTTCCTCAATTTTGGGGCACGATTACTCATCTGGTTTGTCGAACGTAGCTCACGGGGAGGGCGATCCTGATGCGTACCTTCAATTATCGCCGTCGCAAACTGGTTGATCAGCTCATGCGTGGATTGTCCGCATTGGCTACCGGCTGTGCGGTGATCCCCTTAATTGCGATTATCGGTTACGTGCTGACCATTGGTTCTGGTGCAATCAGCTGGTCATTTTTCACCGATATCTATCAGCCGCCGAGCAACGCACCCGAGCCAACTGCCGAGGCCCCAGAAGTCGCATATGACCCAAATGATCCATTTGCCAACTTAACGGTCGAACCAGAAGCCGGTACGACGGGCTCGACCGAAGACGTGACGAACGTCTACAACGCTGCTCCCCGTGGTGGTGTTTTGCATGGCATATTGGGTACGCTGACGATTGCTGGTATCGGATTGCTGTTTGCGTTACCAATAGGCATTTTTGCGGGTATTTACTTGAGTGAGTTCCGCAACGAACGATTCGCGACGGTCGTGCGATTCTGTTGCGACGTGCTCAGCGGATCACCTTCCATCGTGGCCGGTGTAACCATCTACGTGCTGGTCGTTCTGCAGACACAGCAGTTCTCTGCTGTGGCAGGCAGTATGGCACTGGCAATCCTCATGATTCCTATTGTGACCCGCACCACCGAAGAAATGCTCAAACTGGTGCCCGAAACAATGCGTGAGGCAGCCCGTGGCTTGGGTGCCCCGACGTGGTATTCAACATTCACGGTTGTGCTGCCTGCGGCATTGCCAGGGATTGTCACCGGTGTGATGTTGGCGTTTGCCCGTGGAGCCGGCGAAACAGCACCACTTATTCTTACGGTGCTCGGTAGCAACATTATCACCACCGACATATTTAAACCGATGGCCGCGCTCCCATTGTTGACATATCGGTATACAGAATCACCGTATCCCGGCGAAAACACCCAAGCATGGGGTGCTGCGTTTGTGCTCATGATGCTCGTTCTGTTGATGAACATCTTGGTTCGTATCGCAACGCGGAAATCAGGAGGGAATTCACGATGAGCGCAGTCGTATTACAAGAACTCACTCCCTTTTACGGTGCCCGACAAGCGGTGAAGCCAGTCAACATGACGTTGGCGAGCAATCAGATCACGGCGATTATCGGACCGTCAGGATGTGGTAAATCGACGGTGTTGCGTTGCCTCAATCGCATGCACGAGACGATACCCGGTGCATATGCGAAGGGTACGGTGATGCTTGGGGCGCAAAACATCTATGCTCCAGATATCGATCCGACGATGATCCGCATCAGCGTTGGTATGGTCTTTCAACAGCCCGTTGCGTTGCGCACTCGTAATGTCTACGAGAACGTTGCTGTCGGACTCCGGTTACAAGGAATGTCGAATCGAGCTGATCTTGACGCAGCCGTGGAACGCGCATTGCGATCTGCGGTGTTGTGGGATGAAGTCAAGGATGTGCTCAATAAGCCTGGTACAGCGCTGTCGGGCGGCCAGCAACAACGCTTGTCGATTGCACGCGCATTAGCCATACAGCCAGAAGTTCTTTTGCTCGATGAACCTGCCTCTGCACTCGACCCGATTGCTACCGCGAGCATCGAAGAACTGTTGATGACGCTCAAGTCACGTTTGACCATAGTGATTGTTACCCACAGCATGCAACAGGCGGCACGTATTTCGGACGAGACTGCCGTCTTTATGGTGGATGTCGGGGCTGGCCAATCGATTGGAGAACTCGTCGAAAAGGGTGATACCACACAGGTGTTTACCCAGCCTGTCGACCCACGTACCGAATCGTACATCAGCGGCCGCGTCGGATAAGGAAGATACAATGGAACGTGCCATGACACTTACCCGTGGAATCGGATTCGGCGAATTAGTTGGTCAGCGTGTCAAAACCGGACAACTGGCTGCTGTTGATCAAAACAAGATTGAGCTCCGTAATTTTGGGTTTCACTATGGTGCCTTTCAGGCAATCCGAAATGTGTCGATGTCGATGCCTGCACATCGCGTGACGGCCATCATTGGACCGTCTGGATGTGGCAAATCAACGTTATTGCGCTCCATAAATCGAATGCATGACGCGACTGAAGGTGCACGCGCCGAGGGCGAACTCCGTCTCGACGGAATAAACGTTTACGACCCTTCGGTCGATTCGGTGTTGCTCCGGCGTCGTGTCGGTATGGTTTTTCAACGCCCCAATCCATTCCAACTGAGCATCTTCGAAAATGTCGCCTATGGATTGCGTGTTTTGGGGATTCGGAATCGCAAGACACTTGCCGAACGTGTCGAGCAGTCATTGCGACGGGCTGCACTATGGGATGAGGTCAAAGACCGCTTGCATAGTTCGTTTGGGACCGCATTATCTGGTGGGCAACAACAGCGCCTGTGCATCGCACGTGCTATTGCCACCAACCCCGAAGTCATCTTGATGGACGAGCCGTGCTCTGCGCTCGATCCAATTGCTTCGCTCAAAATCGAAGATTTGATCTATGACCTTCGTGAGCAATTCACCATCATCATTGTGACGCACAATATGCAGCAAGCTGCGCGCGTCTCTGACATTACTGCGTTCATGCTGATGAATCGCGAGAAGCGGTACGGTGAACTTATCGAATCAGGACCGACTGACGAGTTGTTTACGAAGCCGTCAGACAAACGCACCGAAGATTACATCAGCGGACAATTCGGATAGCTGAACAAATAGAAACCCCCGCAGAGCACCGCTCTGCGGGGGTTTGGTGTGTCACCGCTACTCGAGGGGAGCCGAGACCGCTGCTTGCATCAGTGTTTCGAGCCGTTTGACCATAGCGGCAGGATCCAGGGCGCTGCCATCGAGCAACTGTGCGCTGGCATACAACTGTTCGATGACGGCTGCTCCGATTGCATCGTCGGGATTATGCGCCAACCGGCTTGCGACGCCCGTGATGATGGGATGCGCCTGGTTGAACTCGACTTTGCGGGTAGGGGCGCTTGTGTCACGTTCAATCATGCGTCGCATCCGTTCCATATCGCTGTTGGCCGTGGCGACGAGCCGGAGCGGATGGTTGCGCAGGACTTGTGATGCTTGGACACCGTCGATACGGCTACCGAGGACCTGCTTGAAGCCTTCGACAACCGCCAGCAATTGGGCGTCATCCATGGTGCTGGTCTGGGCGGCGTCTTCGCCGGGCAGCACGACATCTGGATCTTCGAGGTTCCGCAGTTTTTTGCCTTGGACATCACGGACGTGTTGCATCATGAATGGGTCGACCATATCGGTGAGGAGCAACGCTTCGATGCCACGTGCATGCACCGCATCGAGATGTGGGCTCTGTTGCGCACTGGCGAGGTCGTTTGCATGCACGTAGTAGATCTCGGTCTGATCGGGTTTCATGCGCGCAATGTACGCATCAAATGTGCTCAATGTATCACTGGCGCTGGTGTGGAAGCGGAGCAAGGGGAGGATTTCGTCTTTCGCTGATGGATCTACTGCGATCCCTTCTTTGAAAAAGATGCCGAACTCGTTCCAGAATGCCGCAAACTTGTCGGCATCGGCTCCCGCCATGTCATTGATTTCTTTGATGACCCGACTTGTGAGGGTCTTTTTGATGCGGGCCATGGTCGCAGAACCCTGAACCATCTCGCGTGACACATTG
>QWQY01000052.1 GCA_003670675.1 Chloroflexota bacterium | reverse complement strand
CCTCTTCAAACCCTGGAGTTGTCTGGTATGCCGCCACATTGAAAAAAACCTGGAGTAGCGCAGGCAGCATGCCCAACCCCGCAATACACACATACGCCAGCCCGCTGACGCGGATTGCAAACGTGCCAGTCGTCGTCGTCGGCCAAAACGGTCTCGCCATCTGTTTCTCCTCTTCACCCACTCACATCAAAACCGTGACTATTTGATCTCACGACGTGCATCGTTAGCCGATCCACGCACCAATCAATGCCCACAGGATCGCACCGATTGCCAACGTCAATAGAACAGCCGCACACACAACCAGCCAACTGCGGTCTGCGTACCAGCGTCGTGCAACACCAACCAGGAGTGCAGCGACCAGCCACAGCACCAAAACGGTCAATGAAACAATCGGCTCGAACCAGTCACTCGTATCACCGTTGGCCAATCTGCGCCGGAGCAATACCACAACCAACAGGACGAGTGATGATGCGCATACTACAAGTGCGGCACGCCCGATTGGACTCATGGGGCGCGTTACGGGAGCCACCCAAGGAAACCCAAGAACACATAGAAAATCCAGCCCGTACCCAGCAGCGCACCGAGCCACACGAGCAACGCTGCGTCACCGTGTCGGAGAATCGCTGTCCACAGCACACCGACTGTCGCCACAACTATCACCATGAGCCAACCACCGGCGACGTCAAACAGCCCCAGGACGGCACATCCACATGCCGCCAACAGCCCCACACGACCGACACGTGTACGCGGCAAGAGCCAACTAGTATTGGTCGTCATGCTGTTCCTCCATCACGAGATGTACGCGTAGCGTACCACAGGCGAGCGTATGCGTCCTTGACGCAGCGCAGCGCCTGCATGGTATCATAGCCAAATGACACAGACACACATCGCCATCAATGGCTTTTTTTGGGACAAACCGACCGTCGGCGTTGGTCAATATCTGCACGGGTTAGTGGCGGCACTGGCCACATTGCCCGACCTGAAACTCACCCTGTATATCCCCGCAGACGCCACGCCACTGCCCGTACCCGCCGGGGTAACACTCACCAAGCTCCGTAGCCCTTTTGCCGGGCGCTCCACAAACATGCAGAAAGTGGTGTTCGAGCAACTTTCTGTCCCCGCAGCAGCCCGATTGGACAAGGCAGATCTGATCCACGTGCCGTACTTTGCGCCGCCGTTATCATCGCGTGTGCCTGTTGTCACGACCATTCCAGACCTCATACCACTGACACGAAGCGCCTACCGGGGGAGCCTCAAAATCCGTCTATATACTGCGTTGGTACGCCGGGCCGCACAGCATTCGGCGCGCATCATTACCATTTCGCAGGCGGTGGCACAGCAGGTGACCACCATCCTCGGTCGGCCAGCCAGTAGTATTGATGTGACGTATCTGGCGGCTGACCCCATCTACCAGCCAACGGACGTGCCTGATGCACTCCGTGCCGGCGCCGAGATACCAGCACAATACGTCTATTATGTCGGCGGCTACGACGAGCGCAAAAACATCCCCACGCTCCTGCGCGCATACGCTGCATTGCCCGAAGCGCTCCGCACCCAATATCCACTCGTCTTGGCCGGCAGGGCGGCAGGCACGAACCCGCACCTTTTCCCCGATATCGATGGGCTCATTACCCAGTTGGGCATTGGTCCCACGGTACGCCGCATCGATGTGTCGCGTGCGGACAACCCTGCGCTGTATAGTGGCGCGACGTGCTTCGTGTATCCATCGTGCGACGAAGGCTTCGGGTTGCCGCCACTCGAAGCAATGGCCTGCGGTACCGCCGTCATCGCTGCGCGTGCAGCCAGTATCCCCGAGGTGGTCGGCGATGCTGCATGCATGGTCGAGCCGTTTGATGTCGCCGGTTGGACCGCGGCGCTCCTCGCGGTGTTGACCGACAACGACCTGCGCAACCGGTTGCAACGTGCAGGGACAGCGCGAGCGCGTCAGTTTACGTATGACCAGACCGCTGCTGCGACCCGTGCCGTGTATCTACGCGCCTTGGGACGCGAGGGCGACGCATGAAGGTCGTCATTCTCTCCAAGGCATTACACAGCATCGCCTACCGGCGCAAAACCGATGCGATTGCTGCCCATCCCGGTATCGATTTGACGGTCATCGTGCCCCCAAGTTGGCACGAACCACGTGCCGCGGCACAATGGTACGAACCGGGACCGACCCCGAACTACACCGTCATCCAAACACCCATCCGTTGGAACGGCCACCACCACATCCACTGGTACCCGCAGGTCGGGGCACTCTTGCGCACCATCCAACCTGACGTTGTGCACGTCGACGAAGAATCCTTCAATCTCGCGACGTTCTTGGCCATGCGTGCCGCACACGCTGTCGGCGCGGCGAGTTGCTTTTATAACTATGCCAACATCGAACGGACCTACCCGCCGCCATTCGGCTGGTTTGAGCGCTATGCGTTCCGCACTGCAGCACACGCCATAGCGTGCTCGCACGAAGCAGCCGAAATCATGCGGCGACACGGATACACTGGCACACTGAGCATCCTGCCGCAGACCGGCGTCGACCCCGATTTATACACCCCTGCCGCACACCCTGCCCCCACAGACAACGGCATCATGCTCGGCTATGTGGGCCGCTTCGTGCCCGAAAAGGGCATTGCCGACCTCATCAACGCCCTTGCCCTGTTGCCTGCGCACTACCAATTGACCCTCGTTGGTGCAGGAACAGATGAACAGCACCTACGTACCCTGGCGGACAGCCTCGGGGTGGGGCATCGGATCCACTGGCACGACCCCATCGCGACAAATGCGATGCCGGCTATGATGCAATCCTTCACCGCGTTGGTTTTGCCTTCGCGCACAACAGCCAATTGGAAGGAACAGTTCGGTCGTGTCATTATCGAAGCGATGGCCTGTGGGACACCAGTCATCGGGAGCGATTCGGGAGAAATCCCGCATGTTATCGGCGCTGGCGGTGCAACCTTCCCCGAAGGCGACGCCGGCGCACTCGCCGCCGTCATACGAGCCATCTGTACAGATCCAAGCCACCTCGAAACGCTCCGTACCGCTGCCCGTCAGCGCGTCCTGGCACACTATACGCAGACTGCGTTGGCAGCCCAATATGTCGACATTTATCGGCTGATGGCCGCTACCCGCCCGCGAGCATAAGCGAACGCCCAAGGCAGTTCGACACGTTCTTCACCTAACGTCCTCGCCGCTTCTGTACGAGTGCCCACCACGGTGCAATAGCACAAGTACACACTTCGAGCAGCACAAAGAAACAGCGTGCGATGCAATTGCATCGCACGCTGGTGTGGAGTAGAGGCATGGCTACGAGACCTACTGCTTAGTTGTGAAACGGCCACCAGCCTAACATACCCAACAGAATGATCGATCCCAAAAACGCCAGTAATGCCACGGACAATCCTGCTCCCTGCCAGCTCAGCTGTGGTGCCAAAAGCAACCGCATCGATGCGGTACTGTAGGTCCCGCTTGTTTGTTCAGCGGCAAACTCGGTCGCGGTAATGGCCAATCGTGCAAGCGGCACAGCGCTCGTGACAGCGTTGTCGACCGCATCGACCGAAACAATCAGTGCAGTAATATTGTCGCTACCGCCACGTTCGTTGGCCGTGTCAATCAGCCGTTCGACGGCATCGGATCCGCTGGATTGCCCAATAATCGAAACCAACTCAGCGTCATTGACATGATTGATCAGCCCGTCCGTGGCGAGCAGAATCCGGTCGTTGGGTTGTACGGGGAACGAGAAAAGATCTACCACGACATCTGGTTGATGCCCCAAAGCACGCGTGATGACATGCCGATAATACATTTTGTCGGCATCGGCAACGGTAATCATCCCAGCTGCGATTTGTTCGTTGACCAACGAGTGATCGCGGCTGATTTGGCGAATATCGTTGTCGCGTATGAGGTAGGCCCGGCTGTCTCCGACATTTGCGATGATACAGGTGTCGTTGCGGAGCGCTGCCGCTACACCGGTTGTGCCCATTGAAATGCTGGTACGTGTACCTTCGTTGAAGATTGCTGCATTCGCGCTTTCGAACGCCAGGCTCAGTGCGACTGCCCGCTCGTCATCACGGAGGCCGTAGAATGCCGTTATGATGTGTTCAACGGCCATATGGCTGGCGATTTCGCCGGCTTCGTGCCCGCCCATACCATCGCACACGACGAACACATGACCAAGCTCAGCCGCTTGGTCTCCTTCGCCGACACCGTAGTCGTCTTCGTTGTGTTCGCGATGTCGCCCCACGTCGGTGCGAGCAGAATGGCTACACTTCATTGAACATCCGGTCTTTGTGAATGTACGCTCGTGTGTAGTATAACATATGATAGTTTATACAACAACCAGCAAACCGTTGCAGCCAAGTACACAGAAGGAGCACTAGAATGCCATATACCATTGGTGTCGATTTGGGTGGGACAAACCTGCGTGCGGGATTAGTCGACCAAGATGGCGTGATCCTCTATGACACCAAGGTCGACACCAAGGTCGACGAAGGCGCTCAAGCAATTTTTGGTCGGATGGTCGCACTCATTGCCGATGTCCAAGCCCATCTGCCCGCTGGTGCACAGCTCGATGGGGTCGGGATTGGGGTGCCAGGGCCACTCGATCCGTTTGCCGGTTTCGTCTTTGCCATGCCAAATATCAAAGGGTTCGAGAACACTCCGCTCCGCAATATGCTCCAGAACGCCACGGGGCTTGATGTCGAGTTGGGCAACGATGCAAACGCTGCAGCAGTGGGCGAGTGGATCTTCGGTGCGGGCAAGGGCATGCGCGATTTGGTCTATGTCACCGTCAGCACCGGCATCGGCGGCGGGGTCATCATCGACGACCATCTCTTGCTTGGGCATCGTGGCTCGGCAGGCGAAGTGGGGCATCACATCATCGACTGGCATACCCGCATGTCGTGGGAAGACACTGCCGCCGGCCCTGGGTTTGCTGCACGCGCAGCCGCTGCGATGCGCGCCGATGCGACCACTGCACTACATTCGCTGACCACCCCTGCCGCGGTCCAAGGCCATCATATCGCCCAAGCCGCCAAAAACGGTGACGCACTGGCGCTCCGTCTGATGGACGACGAAGGCGAGGCGATCGGCGCCGGCCTCGTCAATATGCTCCATTTGTACAGCCCCGCCAAAATCGTCCTCGGCGGCGGTGTCGTTATCAACAACCCACAGTTCGTCGAGCGCGCCCGTCAGGTCATCGCCGAACGTGCACTCGCGGTCTACCGCGACGTCCCGGTAGTCATGACCGAGCTCGGTGATCGTATCGGTCTCCTCGGGGCAGCTGCTCTCTACAATCACATGCGCCATCGCCGCTAAACAGACGAACCGTGAGGTCACCCGATGCTCCGTGCGCATCAGCTCGAAATCTGCGAATCGCGCAGCATCAATCAACTGCACTGGGTCGCCCTCAGCGCACCGCACCTCGCAGCGCATTGGCAGCCCGGTCAGTTCATCCAGGTATGCTGTGATGACCCCAACGGCCAGCAACGCTTGCTCGTCCGCAGTCTTTTTGCCGCACAAGTCGACGCCAAAGTCGGACGTATTGGATTATTGCTTGCACCGCACAGCGACGACGGCCTGCGCTGGTTGAGCGAACAACCCATCGGCAAACAGATCAGCGTCTATGGTCCCTACGGCAAATTACCCTACCCGTTGCAACCACGTGGGACAGCACTCTGTATTGGTCAAAGCGAGGGTGCTTTGCGCCTGCTGGGGCTGGTCAACGCGCTCCAGACAAACGGCACTGCAACCACATTTATCGCCGGCGAAATGTCTGCCCAATGGCACATCGCCCCACAATTGGTCCCGACCGATGTCGAGTACATGGCCGGTGCCGAGAACGTACTCCGCATTGCCGAGAAACGCCTGCCAGACCTCATCCGCTGGGCAGATCACATCTACGTTGCAGCGGGGAGCCCAGTCGTCAGTGCATTGCGGCATATCATCCGCCAAACCCGCTTGCGTGCCGGCAAATCACTCACCGCTGTCGCGGTAACACTCCCCATGCCGTGTGCAAGTCAGTCATGCCAGCAGTGTCGGGTCCAAACACGTAGTGGCCCGCGCTTGGCATGCCAAGTCGGGCCGTGGTTTGATATGCAGTCTTTGGCCTGAGTCCCATTCTTCGCTAGATGATGATCCCGCGCTTGCGGACTTCTTGTTGCTTTGCTTTGCGGAACAGTTCGTCATAATTGACACGCCCCATCGAAATTTCGTAGCGCAATTTCGATTGCAGGAGCTCATGCAATTCACTATCGAGGCGTTCTTCTTGCATCAACTCGTCGGTCATAATTTCGACGATGGCCACACGCAATTCTGCATCGTCGGATTCGAACAACACCCCATCGGTGTCGGCCAATACATCGACCAGGTGCTCTGCATAGTGTGTGACTTTGCTCGGTGAAATACGCATCCGTACGCTCGCATTCTTCCCGCTCGTCATGTACTACTGAACACCAATGCGGGTAGGCATAGTCTATGTGGTAATCTGACATCCGTCAATCATTCTGTCTGGGAGCATCATGGAACGGCACGAATACGACACGATGGCACTCGTCGAACGCAATCATTGATGGTACGTGGGGATGCGTCGGATAGCCGCAACCCTGATTGCTCGCATCCCAACGCCACACCTGATTGTCGATGCCGGTTGTGGTACCGGCGGCAATCTGCGTTGGCTTGCCCAATACGGCAGGTCAATCGGATTTGATATGAGTCCCGATGCACTTTCCTATGCGCACAACGCCGGTGACGACGTCTTGCAAGGGAGTATCGATGCCATCCCCGTTGCATCGGCCAGCGCTGATTTGGTCACGAGTTTTGATGTCATCTATCACCGCGCGGTGCGCGACGATGCAGCTGCAGTGCGTGAGTGTGCCCGCATTATCAAACCCGGCGGATACTTCCTGTTGCGCGTACCCGCCAACGATTGGCTCCGTGGCCATCACGATGAGCGCGTCCACACCGCGCGCCGATACTCACACACACAAGTGACGCGGCTCTGTGTCCAAGCAGGTCTCGAGGTCAAGGTAATCAGTTATGCCAACACCGTGCTCTTCCCTGTTGCGGTGCTCCAGCGCATGCGCGAACACGGCAACGGCCAGCTTGACGCACAATCCGATTTGACTGCACCGTCACCAGTTGTCGATTTCATCGGTCGTGTCGCCCTGACCGTCGAATCTTGGTTGTTGGCAATTGGCGTGCGGATGCCCTATGGAGTATCATTAGTCTGCCTGGCGCAACGACCGCTGGCGCACACACAAGACGGAGTGCATGATGCTACAACAGCTGCTTGACACAATTGCACGGCAGCCGGCGGTATGGGACGCCTTTCGTTCTGTCGCCGAATTCGGGTTCACCGCAGACTACAAAGTCATCGAGCGCGAACTCAACCCCTTTGGTGGCGACCAACAGCGACGTTTTCTCGATTTCGGGTGTGGGACCGGCCAATTCGCACGGTGCTTCCCCGCTGATCGCTACTATGGCTTCGATATTGCCCCGCACTATGTCAGTCATGCCCGTCGCCAGACCCCCCATCGCCTGTGCGTGATGAATGGCACTGCGGTAGGGTTTGCCAGCGATACATTCGACGCGGCCCTCATCATGGGCGTCTTTCACCACCTCGATGATGCCACCGTCATTGCGTGTGTCCAAGAGCTCCATCGGATGCTTCGCCACAACGGCACCATTTTGATGCTCGAAGACATCCCCACCCAAAACCCTCTCAATCTCGCCGGCCGCGCAATGCATTGGCTCGATCGTGGCGACAATATTCGCACCGTTGCGCACTATCAGCAGCTCATGGAGCCATACTTTAGCATTCAACAGAGTAGTACCATTTTGAGTGGTATTTGTGACCTTGGCGTCTATGTGATGACCCGCAACACCGCTCCCACGCACGCCTAGCGCACTCGACCGACCATCGTGTGCCAATCCAGCACAGAATCGAGGGTCCCGTGATCGAATTCCGCTCTGTCAGCAAATCCTATGGCAACACGCATGCGTTGGTGTCACTGTCGTGTGTCATACCACGCGGTGCAACTGTCGGATTGATTGGCCCCAACGGTTCGGGCAAAACAACCGCGCTCCGGCTTTTGACGACCCTCATTACCCCAACAAGCGGCGACATCATCGTCGACGGGCTATCGGTGTGTGCGGATCCCACGCACGTGCGCCAACGCATCGGATACATGCCCGACACCTTCGGCGTCTACGAGTCGATGACAGCCACCGAATACCTCGATTTTTATGCACGGTGCGGCACGATGGCGCCGGCGCAACGCAGTGCGATTATCCCGTCGATGTTGGCGCGTGTCGGATTATCTGACGCCGCACAAACCGCAGTCATGAGCCTCTCACGCGGGATGGCCCAACGGCTCAGCCTCGGGCGCGCACTGCTCCACAATCCCGACATTCTCGTGCTCGACGAGCCGGCCAGCGGCCTCGACCCGCGCGCACGTATCGAACTCCGGACCCTGCTGCACGCCCTCCACGACGAAGGCAAAACCATCTTCATCAGCTCGCACATCCTGTCCGATTTGGCAGACCTGTGCACGCATATGCTCATCCTCGAGCACGGCAAAACCGTTGCATACGATACATTGGCAAACATGACCCGCTTCACGCAGCAGCAATCCATCAGCGTCGCACTGACCCATCCCGCACCAACAATCATCGACGTGGCAGCGACGTGTGGGTACAGCACACATCCAACCGCGACAGATCCGTTGCGGTTTGACCTGACCGGTAGTACCCTCGCTGCCGACCGCGCAGCTTTGTTGCGTGCACTGCTCGCTGCCGATATCCCCGTGCATACCTTTGCCCCCCAAGAAGCAGCGCTCGAGCAGGCTTTTCTGCAGATGACCAGTACTGATCAACACATGCAGGAGACCCCCCATGCGTGATATCAATCCCGTCCTGTTGCGCGAATTGCGCGGCAGATTGCGTACCCCACGCTCGTATTGGCTCTTGTGCGGTGCGTTATTTCTGGTCAGCAGCATCTCGTTGCTGATCTACAGTGCCGAATACGCCTCGATGAACGGCCAACCTACGTTTAATGGGAGTTCCGGCCACACCGTTTTTCTCTCTTTGGTCGTGACGGCCCTGGTCGTGGTCACCGCGATTGCACCTATCATGGCTGCCGGGAGCATTTCTGGTGAACGTGAACGGCAGACGTTTGATTTGATTGTCCTCACGCAGCTGCGCCCCATCGACATCGTCTTGGGCAAAACCGCCGCAACGTTTGCCTATTGCCTGCTGTTTGTTACCGCACTGACTCCGTTTATGGCAATTACTTTTCTTATTGGCGGGGTCGACATCGGTGAACTCGCCATGATGTACGTCATCATTATGTCGACTGCATTCCTGTATACCTGCATCGGCGTCTACTGGTCGACACGGACCCAGACGGCCATCACTGCCACGGGCTACGCGCTCGCGACCATCCTCGGAGTGCTCTTGGTCCTCCCGGTGTTGGTCCTCGTCCTCCCAGAGGTATTGCCCGGCTGGATTGACGACAGCACCACCACATGGCGTCAACTGATGCTTGCCATACATCCGTACGCGACGATTATCTTCACCCAAGATGCGATCCGTATGTCCACTGTGTGGACCAATCAATACACGATTTTCGGCGTCACCGTCGCGGGTCCTGCGATGTGGGTGTTATCGGTCGCGGTGTCCTGGTTTTGGAGCTGTGTGTGTAGTATCTTGAGCATTCGTCGGCTCACCCCTCCAACCATCAAAGGAGCATCTTAGTGCGCCATATTCTATTTTTTTGGGCGGTGCTCGGGCTCGCTGCATGTGCCGCACTGCCCGTACCCGCGACACAACCGAGTGCCACCCCGGCGGCACTGGTCCCCACGCTCAATACAACGCCAGATATCGACCCGACCGAACCTGCGCCTACCACCGAGCCGATCACCCCCACCAGTGGCGCACAAACAGTGCCTACAGGGGGCGAAATCCTCGCACTCAGCGGCGGTGATTTGGTTGGTATATCGGTTGCAGATCAAAGCCGGCGCACCATACTGACCGGTGTTGCTGACTTTGTCGCAGCGCCGGACGGG
>QWQY01000051.1 GCA_003670675.1 Chloroflexota bacterium | reverse complement strand
GCGGTGATGGAGTCGTGGGTCAACAGCCGGTGTTGCATCCCACTGATGTCCACGAATACCGGAGCTTCTGTGTGCTCAAATCAGGTTCGGGCAGCATGGGTGGTTTTTACCGTTTTCTGGGTACCGACAGCAACGAATTCGATGTTTCTATCCCCGTATTTGCATTAACTATTCCCGATACTCCGCTACAGTGAATCGAGCGTATTCTGTGATGGATTTAACACGTATTCTGCAGCTTCAACGCGTCCCGGGTGTCATTGACCTCGCATGGGGTCACCCCGACGCCTCGCTTCTACCTGTTGCCGATGTCCAAGCGGCAAGTGTTGCCGCGTTGGACAAATACTCTGGCACCATGCTGACGTATGGTATCGATCGTGGCATCGGCCCCCTCCGTGATCGGATCGCACTCCAAATTGCACAATACGACGGTGTCGCACCACTCCCCGGCGAGATCATGCTGAGCGCGGGCAATTCGCAGGCACTAGCACAGGTTGCTATGCTCTATGCCCGCCCCAACGATGTCATCTTCGTCGAGAACCCTACGTACCATCTCGCATTACGCATCTTGCGCGATATGCCCGTGCAGATTCATCCGATTCAATGTGATCAGGATGGCCTGGATGTCAATGAACTGGCACAGGCGATCACGGCGTATCAGGCAGTCGGCCAGCGGATTGCATTTTTGTATAGTATTCCAACGTTTCAGAATCCTACCGGTGCAACACTGAGTGCGACGCGTCGCGATGCGTTGCGAGCCGTCGTCGCGAAGAGTGGACTCGTCATTGTTGAAGATGATGTCTATCGTGAGTTGTGGTTCGACACAAAGCCGATTCCGTCGTTGTGGGCCACTTTTCCACGCGGCAGTGTGATTCGCCTCGGGTCGTTTTCCAAATCACTTGCACCAGGCTTGCGTATCGGCTTTATTACCGCTGACGCAGCCACCATTGACCGTCTCGCGGGGTGTGGTCTGCTCGACAGTGGTGGAGGCATGGCCCACTTCCCGGCGTTTATCCTGGCTGAATTGTACGAGAATAGCGCCTACGATCGCATCGTCGCTTCCTATCGACAACGCTATGCGTCCCGCCGGAATGCGCTCGTTGCGGCGCTCGAACCGTTGCGTCAGCATGGATACACGTGGCAACTGCCACAGGGTGGGTACTTCCTCTGGATGAAGTTGCCCGCTGCCGTGACTGCTGAGCGCGCGCTGAGCCGGATTCGTCAACAGCAGGTTGACGCCTTACCTGGGAGCGTTTTTGCGAGTGCATCGTTGGGGTACGAAGCCATTCGTATGGCATTCAGTCTGTATCCCGAAGATGAGCTCACGACCGCAGGGAACGCAATCGTACGTGCACTTACCGAGTAACGCAGCAAAGCAACACCCCCTACGCATATGCGTAGGGGGTGTTTTGTTTAGCGAAGGCCAACCGCACTCCCGTCTGGATACGTATCTGAACGTGCCCACGTCGCAGCGTCTACCCGAGGTGCGACCAATACATTCGCACCGAGCGTTGTATTGCTGGGTACCACATTGCGCATACCCACCAGCGTGAGTCCGCTGTGCAACAAATCGGGAACAGCGTTGTTTGCGACTGCAGGAGCAGCATGGCCAATCCGACAGTTCGATCCGACGGTCGTCCCTTTATCGATGATTGCGCGGGTAATCGTGCACCCGGGAGCGAGAATCACATCCGGCAAGATAATGCTATCAATCACCGTCGTGCCCGCTGGGATGACAACGCCCGGACCAATCAAGGACCCACTGACCGTCCCGCCGATGCGACTCCCATCACACACCATGCTATTGCGGATGACTGCACCGGCGCTCATTTCCGCGGCCGGCATTTCGGCGCTTTTCGTGTGGATCACCCACTCAGGGTTGTTGAGTTCGAGCGCCGGATTATCGCTTAGCAATGCCATACTTGCTTCGTAGTAGGCTTGTACCGTACCGACATCTGCCCAATATCCCGCAAAATCGTAGGTTTGGACCGGCGTTTGGCGAATCAATGCCGGCATGATGTCACGACCGATGTTCACGTGAGTACCGGCATTGAGTACATCAATCAAAAACTGTTTGCGAAAAACGTAGATGCCCATGGATGCACGTTTCGAAACACTCTGAGCGGGTTTTTCTGCAAAGTCGGTAACGACGCCGTTGTGGTCGGTCGTGACAATCCCAAAACGCTGGACTTCATGGTTGCCAACCGTTTGGACTGCAATCGTGACATCCCGTTGTGAGGCAAGATGTGCCTGAATCATAGGACGGTAGTCCATCATATAGACATGATCACCCGCAAGCACGAGAACATGCTCTTCGGGTTGTTCGCTCATAAAATCGACATTTGCGCGCAACGCATCGGCGTTCCCTTTTTGCCAACTCATACCCGTACCGACATACGGGTGCAGAATATGCACTCCACCGATGCGGCGATCGAGATCCCATGGTTTTCCGACGCCGATGTGTTCTTGTAGCGAACGTGGCCGATACTGCGTCAGAACGCCGACATTGGTAATCCCCGAGTTGATGCAATTCGAGAGGGTGAAGTCTATGATGCGGTATTTACCCGCAAAGGGCACCGCTGCTTCGGCACGTTCTGCGGTCAGGACGCTCAACGCTGGATGTTCGCCACCAGCCAAAATCAAAGCAAGCACGCGACTCATCGGACCATCCTCTCGTTTAGGTGACGTGGCCACGGCGGGTGGCGCTTAGGAGTGCGAATCGATCCGAGCCCCAAGTTACGCCCCACGCAAACGCCGCACCTAGCACGACCAAGTGGAGCAGACAGGCCCCCCAGTCAGCGGTCGTCTGCAACGGTCCGTCGGGGAGGGGCGGCAAGAATGGTTGTGTTGTGGTCAATAATAACACCATCCCACCAATGCTCAACAGCCACAGTCTGCGCGATGCCACAACCTGGATGTCTGGATGCGCCCGCCGCAAGTACCACAGCAACAGGGTCGCTTCGATGATGTTGGCGACGCTGAACACACTGGCAATCGTCCAGAGCCGGTCGGCGCTGCTGCCGTTTTGGCTCAGCAACCACCCGAACGTCACGTTAAACAGCACAACCACCAAGCCGACGATGACGGGCAATCGCGTGTTTTGGAGTGCAAACCAGATGCGAACGGCGATTTCTGCGACGCAGAAGCCTGCCAGGCCGATGGCATACCCCTCGAGCGCTGCCGTGGTTAAGGCTGCAGATGCGCCATCAAATGAACCACGCTCGTACAGCAGTTTGACGATAGTTCCGGCACCTGCGTATAACACAACCGATGCAGGGATTGTCACGGCCAAGACGCTCTGGACGGCGAGACTCGCTGCCCGCGCAAAGGCGGGGCGATCGCCCCGTGCCAGATGGTTGGCGAGCAATGGGAAAATGACCGTTCCGATGCTGAGCCCAATCAGCCCATGCGGGAGCAACATGATTTGGAGGGCGTACCCCGATGCAGCCACTGCACCGAGACCAAACGCCGAGGTCACCGCAATCATGGTCGTCAGATTGATTTGCCATATCGACTGTCCGAACAGCCTCGGCAGCACCAACGCTCCGACAGCCCGTACGCCCTGTGTTGCCCATCCACGTAACTGGTAGTGCCAGCCCAAGCTGCGGAGCGTCGGTATTTGTATTGCCACAAAGGCGATCGCCCCAATCAAGACGCCATATACCACACCGTCAATACCGTACCAGGGTGCCAGCGCAGCTGCACCGATGATGATCCCCACATTGTAGAGATTCGAACCAATGGTGGGTATGCGGAACTGTTCGTGTGCCTCGAGGGTCGCTTTGGCAATCCCGCCAATTCCCAATAGGATTGGCTGGAGCAGGAGCAGACGCATCAAGTGTGCGGTGAGTGCTTGCTGTTGAGGCTCGAACCCTTGCGCGGTTGTCAGACGCACTATGGGTTCCGCAAAAATCCACCCCACCACCGCACATCCGACCAAGACGGGCAATGCGAGATTCAAGACTGCATTGGCGAGGTCCCACGCTGCGGATTCTCCGGCTTCGACCCGACGTGCCTGGAACACGGGGATTAACGCGGTACCAAGCGCACCGCCGGCGACAACGAGATACAACAAATCCGGGAGCGCGAAGGCTGCACGATATGCATCGACGTGGGGTGACGTCCCAAATTGTGCCGTGATAACCATATCACGCACCAAACCGAGGACGCGGCTGAGAAAATATCCGAGTGCAACAATTGCAGTATGTATCAGGGTGCGTGAACCAGGGTTTGTCATTCGAGCTCCCATGTTGCACACTCCTGCGTGTTTTGGTATAATCAGATTTCAGATGCTCATGTGCAATGAATTCATGAATTATACGGGAGAAGTGATACCTTGGCGAACACCAAATCTGCGTTGAAGCGCATCCGTACTTCAGAAAACCGTCACGCTCGCAACACGTCGTACAACGCACGTCTCAAGACAATGGTCAAAAAAGCAGAGCAGACCATTGCTTCCGGCACGCTCGATCAAAAGGCAATCATCACTGCATTGAGCACGTTGGACAAAGCTGCCACTAAGGGTGTCATTCACCGCAACAATGCAGCACGTCGCAAGTCACGCTTGATGAAGAAGCTCAACGCAGCCAGCAAATAATGCTGCCGCATCGCCCCACTCGCGACAGCGAGTGGGGCGTTTTTATGTCTCCATTACCAAGAGATCGAGCCCGGCATGCACATCAATGCCACCGGTTTTGCTTTTGTGGTCGAGACTGAGCACACGTTCGTGCAATCGCTCGAGATCTGCCGGGCTGAACCCACGAGCTTGTTCGATTGCTTTGTCCGTCAAGAACCCGGGTCGTAATCCGACACGTGCGGCGATTTCGTTGGGTCGCAACCGTTGTCCGTCGAGTTCACGGACTTGCAACAAAATGCGTACCTGGCGGGCAATCATAAAGATGATATAAATCGGCGCTTGACCATCGGCAATCAGGTGACGGAGCTTTGTCAGTGCAAGCCCCTTGCGACGCGCGGCGAGCGCATCCACAAAGGCAAACATGTTTTCTTCGGTGTCGTCAGACACCAACAAGTCGACTGTTGCCTCGTCCACCGCCCCGCCCGGCCGTACATATGTCGCCAATTTGGTCATTTCGTTGAGCAACGTTCTGCCATTGTTCCCTACCAACGTCAGCAAGCGGTAGGCAGCACGATTATCGATGGTGATGCGGAGCGAACGTGCCAACTCACCGAGCCAGCGTACGATGTCGGTCTCTTTGAGGTATGCGAATTCTTCGACCTGCGCGATTTTACCAAGATGGGTATATAGCGCACCCCGCTTGTCGATGTCCTCGTTCTCGACAAAAATGACGTCACACCAGGCGGGGAGTCGCTCGAGGACGAGTTTGAATTCGTCGCGCTCCTTCCCTGCTTTCTGATGTTTCAACAAATCTTCCACAATGACCGTCCGTCGATCATGCAGAAAAGGAAACGCTTCGCTCGCCTGAATGAAGGCATCGAGTTTAAATCTCTTGCCTTCTATGCGGCTGATGTTGAGCGATTTGGCTGCCTCAGGGATGGCAGCCAGGTACTCATGGAGGCGTTCGCTCCGTCGGTATTCGTCGGGACCATGAAGCAATACAATCATGTCGTTTTCTCGTTCGCGCGATTATGCATTTGGCGTGCACGCAAGGAACTCGCGGTATGCTGCGCTCGCATCGGGATGTGGCAACTGCGGCGCAAGCGGTGCGCCAACGGGTGTCCCTGCCCCTGCCAAGATGGCTTTGATGGTGGCGACCGCACCGACCTTGCGTACATACCCATCGACTGCCGCCAAATGTGCTTGAGCCGTTGTATTCGTCGGGTCATCGGTTACGGTTCGGACCACCGCAGGAACGATGTTGGCTATCGCCAGGATCGACCCAGCAGCGCCGTCGCGCATTGCTTGTGCGAGGATAGGAGCATTCCCCGTATAAATGGCTAACTGTGGATAGCGGGCAACGAGCATCGCCGTGTGCGCTGCATCGACCCCACTATCTTTGATTCCCGCCACATATGTTGGATGCGATGCGAGCAAGCCATCGATAATCGTCGGTGTAATGGGCACCCCGGTCATCGGTGGAATATGGTACAAAATGAGTTTACTCCCGAGCGGCAACGCATCACACAGTGCCCGATACCACCCCAGGACCCCGAGTTCGCCAGATTGTTTGTAAAAGAATGGCGGCAGCACCAGACATGCATCGACACCTGCCGCAATTGCGGCAGCGGACAACGAAATCGTATCTGCCAACGATTGACACCCCGTGCCGGCGATGACCCCATGACCGGACCGATGCGCCACACAATGCGCAATGATTGCCAGGCGTTGACTGACGCTGAAGGATGGCCCCTCGCCGGTTGTACCGCACGGCACCACTCCATCGACGCCATTGGTGTACAGGGTGTCCAGAAGTCGTGTCATGGCTGACGGGTCGAACGTACCATGGGTGTCGAGCGGCGTGGCGATGGCTGCATAGACCGTTGGCATATATGCTCCTTACATGACTGTCATGCGTGGACAGTGGTAGAATGACCGTGGAACTTCGCACAGGTGAGGTGTCTATGTTCCGACGTGGCGTCACACTGGGGATCGCATTGAGTGTCTTGGCCTGGGTGTGGGTGCGTGCACAACGCAACACAAACACCGGTGCTGAGACAACGATACATCTCCCAAACGTAGCAGACAGCAGCGTGGTTCAGTCGGTTGCAATAATCGTGGATCGTATAGAAGCGACGGCACCATGGATACTAAAAGCCAACGAAAAATCCTCCACCAAGTCATAAGCACTGTCCTGGCTCTCGTCGCTGCGCGACTCGCCGTCTGGCTTGTCGACAAGCTCATGGGTCAAGAGGCGTAGAATCTTCCGCATAGTATCCATGATACTCGGGTGGCAGCAGGGCCGCGATGTGGCGCATCATGTCGTCGGTCAACGCAGTCATTTCGTCGGGGTCGATGGTGTCGACTCCACTGACTGCATGCGGGGTCCACGCAGGCCCGTAGGTAATGCTAGCCGGTGCGCGTAACCCCCCTTCGACCCCTGTGATAGCGACGGGTACCATCGCGACCCCTGCACGCAAAGCCATGCGCATCGCCCCACCACGGCCTTTTTTGAGCTTTCCAGTCCCACTGCGCGTCCCTTCCGGGAACACGATCATGATATTGCCCGATTTGAGCGTATCGACTGCCATGTCGATCGCTGACACATCGTTTTGGCCGCGCCGGACAGGGATTGCTTGCATGCCCTCGAACCACCAACGCGTGAGTGGGCCAAACAACTCCGCTTTGGCCAGCCAATGGGGAATGTGTGTGAGTGGGATAGTAGCTGCGACCAACCAAATATCGCTCCATTTGATGTGGTTGACGACCAATACAAACGGCGTGCCTGCCGCGGGCAACGATTCGACGCCGCGCACCGTCCAATTAAAGATCCCCCAACGACGCAGATGTGCACTCAACCAATGAATAACGGCGAAATGTCGATAGGCAAACATGTGCTGCTCCTATGATTCGGTTGCGGAGTTTTGGGGAAGCGCATAATAGCCGTGATACTCTGCCGGCAGGAGTGCGGCAATGCGATGCATCACATCGGTCGTGAGGTCTGTCAGCGACTGCTCATGGATGTCATTGGCGTGTCGGTATGAGGGTAAATCGTCCAGGCGGAACGACGGACCGAAGGTGATACTGCGTGGGCGGAACCAGAGCGGTTGCATACGACCAGTCACCCCAATCGGAACAATCACTGCACCGCTCTCGAGGGCGATGCGGACTGCACCCGTTTTGGCACGCAAGAGACGGCCGTCATCCCAGGTCCCCTCGGGGAAAATTACCATCGGATTGCCTGCCCGTACGCACTCCACCGCCGCTTGCAGTGCCGTTGCATCGCCTGTGCCGCGTTGGACGGGGATCATGGGCAACATCCGAAACCACCAGCCCATCCAGTGTGCCAACAGCTCGGCTTTCGCAAACCACCACAGATGAAAGGTGTCGGGAATTGCCCACCCAATCAACGGTGCATCGTGCCAATCGATGTGGTTGCTTACAAACAAGAGAGGCGTACCTTCTGGGGGAAGTGGAGCAGCATGTATTACACGCCAGTCTACTCCGCGCACGAAAATAAGCAAACGCACCGTATTGACAATACATCCCCTGCTTACCCATGTCACCATACGATGCAGTATGGGTGCATCCATGGCCACCTCCGCTACGCAGATTGTCCTTGATTGGTCTGTTGGGCGGATTGTTCTTGCATCATCTCGGTATAAAAACCGTGGTATTCGGTCGGCAGTGATGCAGCGATTTTGAGCATGATTTCGTTGGTCAGACGTGCCATTTCGGGGGCAGGGATTTTGTCGAGGTTCCCATCGGTTCCCCGTACTTCTGGGTAGTAGGGAGTGCCTATGGTGATATGCCGTTTGCTGAACCAGACGCTCTTCTGGGTACCGGTGATGGCCATCGGTACAATCGGAACCCCCGCACGTAATGCGATGCGCGCAGTCCCGCCACGACCTTGCAACAATCGGCCATCATGGCTGCGTGTTCCCTCTGGGAAGATAATCACGACTTTACCCGAGCGCGCCGCATCTGCTGCACGATCAATTGCTTGGATATCGCGTTGGCCACGGCGCACCGGGATGACGTGCATCATGCGAAACCACCACCCGAACACAGAGTTGACGATTTCGACTTTGGCAAGCCACCACGGCCGATGGGACAACGGCAATGCCCATCCGATGAATGGGATGTCGTGCCATTGAATATGATTAACAACCAAGACCATCCCTTGTGGTCGTGGTGGCAGGTTTTCCTTCCCCGAGACGCTCCAGCGCAACAACCCGAAGACGCGCATGACTTCCATTGACCAGGTAATCGCAATGAAGTTCAACAGGCTCAGTACTTCTGTCATGATTCGTCACACCTCATTTGGGTAGAATACCGACGTTCAATTCATAGACCATATGACCACCGCTCCACCCCGATAGGATGAGGCAAGCAAACCCAATCCCGAGTCTCACGAGATATGCGGGATATTTCGCAGAATCCCAACACGGTTGTTCTGTGATGCGACGGCGTATTTGCCACGCTTGCCAGATGACAAGCCACAGCACCAATGCGCTCCCCGCATGGAGATTGATCCAAAACAATGCATCTGGATGGGTCAACGGTGAAGCGAGTCGTTGGACCGCATCGACTGTGCCCGTGATGGTTGCAGGGATGAGGCTGAACCAGCTAAACGTTACTAACGTCTGGGCAGTTCCTTCAAGTGACTGGTTCCGACGGGAGTACGCTATAGCCGCGAGGACGCAGGCAGCAAAAAAAACACCTATCGGAATATGGACGGTCGCCGGATGGAGCACAAGCGAACTGAGCATGTGATACCTCATGCAAAAACCTTTTGTATCATACCATATGCATCATGGTATGATGACCCTACTGATGCGTACACCGCATTCCAGTGCCATATTTTTGGTTCTCATGCAAAGGGTTCGGTATGCGACGTTCGTTGTTGGGTGTGATAAGCTTCGTTGTTTTGATGCTCTGTACACCATCGTTCGCGTCTGCACATGGACTCGTTGCAGGTGGGTCACGTGTGATTGAAGTAGATGCAGGGTTACACCAACTGCGTATTGAGGCAATTGTACCGACCGGTGCTCCGACGACACTCACCGTCAAGATACTGCCACATGCCGCACTGGTTGGTACCGGCACGGTCTCGGTCGCTGCTCGTTCTTCATCTGGGGTTCGTGTCGCGCCACAGATCGTCACCATACCGGCTGGGCTTGTGCCGATCACGGTTGTCGACATCCCGATTACGGCCATCGGTGCATGGGACATAGAGGTCGTCGTAGATGACGAGCGGCGGCAACCCGGCTCGGTGCTTGTCCCGGTGCTCATCCAAGACGCAGTTGTGCCAGTCACAACGATTCCCTTGTTTGTTGGGTTCGGCCTGATGGCGTTGGTCTTGGGCGTCCAGGTGCTCTGGGTAACTGCGCCTGCGTGGGTCGGGATGGTCAGTCGCACGCTCATGATCGTGTCGTTGACGTTCGTCTTGGCGCTTGGGCTCGTGAGTGAGATTCCGAATATCAGACTCGAATGGAACACGCCCACTCCGCAGCCAATGCCATTTATCACACAACAGACCACGTTGACCGACAAAGATATACGCGTTCAGCTCTACGATGGGTCGACCGGATTGCCTGTCGACGATGTCGTGCCGCATCACAATGCGTTGATGCACACCGTTTGTATTGATGAACGCACTAATGCACTTGTCCATGTGCACCCTGCCCGCAGTGC
>QWQY01000050.1 GCA_003670675.1 Chloroflexota bacterium | reverse complement strand
TGCAATTATTGGTGGTGGAGCGAGCGGGGTACTGGCTGCAGTGGCGTTGCTCCGCAATGCCACTGCGGCGGACCGCATTATCCAGATCGATCCGGCAGCTGTCGGGGCAGGGATTGCATACGCCACCACAGAAGAGCGGCTGTTGTTGAATGTGCGAGCGTACAACATGAGCGCATATGCCGACCAGCCGGATCACTTCGTCGCATGGCTTGACCAGGCACACCCGGGCAACGACGCCGATGCATTTGTGCCGCGCAGCTGGTACGCCGTCTACCTGCGCGAGACGTTGGCGCAGGCGATTGCCGCTAGTGCTGGTCAGTACCAGCACCGTGCAACGCAGGTGGCCGACATCGTTCCCCGTCCGCACGGTGCGCAGCTGATGCTGGCCGACGGCACAATAATCGCCGCCGACGAAGTCATCTTGGCCATCGGGCACTACACACCCGCCAATCCATTGGCGCGCTGGATCCCCGATTCGGCGCGCATCATCCCCGGCTATGACTGGCAACGCATCGCCACCGAAATCCCCGCCGATGCGCCTGTGGTCATCATCGGGACCGGCTTGACGATGGTCGACAGCGTGCTGATGCTCTTGGCAAACGGGCATCGGGGCAGCATCACGGCCTACTCCCGGCGCGGCTTCGTACCGCTGAGCCACGTCGCCCGAGTGACTGCACTTGCACCATTCAGCCGGGCAGATGGGGTACGGCCGTTGAGCGAGTTGCTCCGTGATTTCCGTCGGGCCGTGGCCGACGCCGCTGCTGCTGGTATTCCCTGGCAGGCAGTCGTCGATAGCCTACGGCCGCACACGCAAGGGCTGTGGCAGCAGTTCGGTACCACCACACAGCGGCGTTTTGTGCGCCATCTGCGGGCATATTGGGACATCCATCGGCACCGCATCGCTCCCGCCGTGGCCGCACAGCTCGACCGCGCCCGTCAGACGGGGCAATTGCGCATCGTGACGGGGCGTGCCAGTGCCGCCCAGATGGTGCCCGATGCAATATCGGTGACCCTGCACACGGGCGCCGGGAGCGCGCAACTCACGGCGGCGTACATCATCAACTGCACTGGGCCGAGTACCGATTTTGGGGAGCTCGATGCGCCGCTGATCGTGGCATTGCGCAATCGCGGGTTGCTCAATCCCGATGCGCTCCGTTTGGGGATCGCCAACGGCATCGACGCCCGCTTGCTCGATCGCATGGGCCAGACCATCCCGTGGCTGTGGACCATCGGTCCGCTCCGCAAAGGATTGCTCTGGGAGTGTATCGCCATCCCCGACATCCGCACCGAGGCGCGTGTGCTCGCCGCAGATGTATTGGCCGCAGCACACCACCACGTGGCAGGTGCCTGATGCAATCCAACGTCAGCCACCAACTAACCGATTGCCTGCAGCTGCGTAACCGGCAACCGGAGTCCGAGCGCCACACGCCTCCTGCGCGTGGCTGGGTTTCCATCGGTCTCTGACATCGTCGGAGGCGACGCGGCAGGGATCGAGGCAGGTCTGTCGCTCTGCGATTGCACACATCCTGCCGACTAGATTCGTTGTTTGTCTGTGAAAGGCATCGTCATGATATTTCGCCCACTCTATCTCGAACACGTCGCCGCCGCGTCGTACCTCATCGGCTGTATCGCCAAAGGCGAGGCCGCCATCATCGACCCCGGCCTTCCGGCAGAACAGTACGTCACCCTCGCCGCCGAAAAAGGCTTGCGCATCACCGCTGTCTTCGAGACACACATGCACGCCGACTATTTTTCGACCGGCCGGGCGATCCAAGCACTCACCGGCGCTACCATCTACGCGCCACGCATCGCCGACGTCCGCTATGCCCACGAGCCCATCGATGACGGCACACAAGTCCACATCGGCAACATCGTCATCCGCGCACTGCACACCCCAGGGCACACGCCCGAGCACATGGCCTATCTGGTCAGCGACACCCCACGTGCTACCAATCCATGGTTTGTCTGCACGGGTGATTCGCTGTTTGTCGGTGACGTCGGCCGCGTCGATCTGGTCAGCCTGGCCGGCACCGGCACCGACGTGCAGTACGCCAGCATGCAGAAGTTGCTGGCTCTGCCCGATTATGTCGAAGTCTTCCCCGGCCACTTTGGCGGCTCCGCATGCGGCGGGCGTGCCATGAGCGGCAAAGTATCGAGCACGATTGGCTTCGAGCGGCGCTTCAATTGGGCGCTCCAAGCACCCGACGAGCCGACCTTCAGCACCTGGTTGTCGCAAGAGGTCCGTGAAGTCGTCGACAGCATCCTGATGCACCGCAACACCAATCGCGGCGAGCTCCCATTGCCCGCCGGGTACTATGGTGCACACACTGCTGCCGCATCGATTGCCCAGATCCGCGCTGCCCAGGCCGCAGGCGCAGCGCTCATCGATGTCCGTTCGACCGCCGCTTTCCACACCGGGTTCCTGGCTGGTGCCATCAGCATCCCGTATTCGGTTGACCTGATGCTCACCCGATTGACCGGCCTCTTGGCACGCAATCGCCCGCTGGTCATCTATGCCGACACACTGGTGACGGCCGAGGCCGCCATGCACCTGGCCACGCAGGCCGGCTACGTGGTCAATGCGCTCAGCAATGTCGCAGTGGCGGGTGAGGGGCAGGCATTGCCGGTCATCACCATCGACACCCTGCACCACAACGCCCAATCGGGTGCGGTCATCCTCGACGTGCGTGAACCATTCGAGCACGCCAAGGGCACCATCCCCAACGCGCACCTCGTCCCGTTGCTCGAACTCGCCACGACCGAGCTACCCACCGCGCCGCTGGTCCTCGTCTGCGAGAGCGGTCAGCGCGCCACCGTCGCCGCCTCGTACCTCATCCAATCCGGCAAAACCATCGCGGGCGTCGTCTACCCGGGTGGGATGAGTGACTACCTGGCCGCATATCCACTGGTCCACGCATAGGCATGGGAAAAGGGCCCGCAGCGGCGACCCGGTACCCGGGGGAAATCGCACGCTGCGGGTAACCAGGTCCTGATGTGCAGGCGTCGTCGGTTTCGTCTTCGATTACCACACACACAAGCACCCCTCGCTGCAACGCAGCGAGGGGTGCTTGGCGGGTATGCGGCTTAGTCTTCGTCGTTGCCGATCAGCAAAGTGAAGCCGAAGCGGTGGCGTCGACCCAACACCCGGTACTGCTCGAGCGTGTCGGGTCCACAGCTGCCCGTGCCTACTCCGCGGTGGACGTTGTCGATCGACACCGTGATGAAGTCGTTGGGTACCAGGTCCGTCGTGTGCTTGGCTGCGTAGAGTTGCGCTGCCGTATACCGACTGGCCGAGAAGTGGTACAAATCGTCGCCCACGATCTTGAGGCGACTCCCGCGGCCGTTGTCGAACTGCGTGGTATAGACATCGGTACGCAAGCCGTGCTCCTGCGGCATGATGTACGGCGTGTAGAACTCATCTACATCCTGCTCGTACATGCCCACCATGGCACTTGCTTTGCGGTCTGGGTAGTTTTCCCACGGGCCACGACCCAGCCAGCGGACATTGCGGTACTGCAGTGGGATGGCAAAGCTCACGCCGACCCGCGGCACATCGACAATATCCTCGCCCAATTTGATGTACTGCTCGATGTGCAGGCTGCCGTCGCCGTTCAGCGAGAAGGTCTGCGTGTGGCGCAGATCTGCCGTGTTCCCACGGCCACTGCCACGGTACGTAAAGCTCAACCGTGCACCAATCTGATCGATGTCGGTCAAGGACATCTCGATCCGGTCGAGACCCTTGTCGAGCCAATCCGGCAACAACTTTGAGGGGTGATCGGGCCACAGTTTGAGGCCGTCGTTGTCGATGGCAGCCCGCCAAATGCTCAATGTAGGACCTGCGCTGATGAAGTTGCGGCGCGGTGTGCCGTATGAGAACAACTCGCCGGTGAGTGCATTGAAGCGTGCTTTGACGCGACCGGCCTGGATCACGATTTCTTCGGGGTCGCGCTTGACGCGGCCGCCGCGGTTGCGTTCGTGCCCATTGATGGCCTGTTGGGCGATATGCTGATCCCATGCGACTTCGTGCCGGATGGGGCTGTACTCGGTCGAACGCCGTTTGCGGAACCGGAAGGTCACCGTCACCAGCTGATGCGGGTGCGACACCACGGCTGCCGGGACCGCGGGGATATTGACTTCGCGGGTGGTCTGTGGCTCGAGCCCACGGACATTGACCACACCCTCCAAAATATCGACGCCGTCCACCGCAATGGTGTATTCGCCGCTCAGGTCGTCGAGATTGGTGAAGGAACGCCGATTGCTGATCCGGTAGGTCCCGGCAGTGCCCAAAATAGGGTGGATCGTGACCGGTCGGGCCAAGTACTTGAACTCGTTGAGCGCCGGGTGTGGCGTTCGGTCCGGCCATACCAAGCCATCGGCGCAGAAGTTTGCGTCATTTTTGACATCACCGAAGTCACCGCCATAGCCCCAGTATGCCCGCCCGTCGGGGGTAGTTTTGCGCAGGCCATGATCGACCCACTCCCAAATGAAGCCGCCTTGGAGTCCCGGCAATTCAAACGCCGCATAGTACTCGGCCAACGTGCCGTTGCTATTGCCCATGGCGTGCGAGTACTCACACAAGATCAACGGTCGCGGATCGTGGGCACCTGCAGTGGACCAGTCCACAATGCTTTCGATCGATGCGTACATCGGACAAATCAAATCGGTCGCCAAATGGCCTTGGTCCCAATCGTTGCCGAACTCGCGGGCAATCGCCCCTTCGTAGTGGAGGACACGGGTTGGGTCGGCCGCACGCGTCCAACCTGCTGCTGCGTCGTGGTTGGGCCCATACCCGCTTTCGTTGCCGAGGGACCAGGCAATAATGCACGGATGATTTTTGTCGCGTTCGACCATGTTGCGCATCCGGTCGACAAACGCCTCGGTGTAGCGTGGGTCGCGACAAATGTCCATTGCATAGGCGTGTGATTCGATGTTGGCTTCGTCGACGACAAACAGTCCGTATTCGTCACACAGATCGTAGAACACCGGATCGTTGGGGTAGTGCGAGCAGCGCACCGCGTTGATATTGTGCAGCTTCATCAACACGATATCTTGGAGCATCGCCTCGCGGCTGATCACGCGCCCCGTCGTGTCGTCGAATTCGTGCCGATTGACACCGTTGATGCGCACGGCGCGATTGTTGATGAGGAGCTGGCGCTTGGCAATCTTGACGTCGCGGAATCCCGTGCGGACCGCATAGTATTCGTCACCGGACTGCGTATGGAAGGTCACCAACACCGTGTACAAGTTGGGGTCCTCGTTGGACCACAAATCGACCCGCTTGAAGATGTGCGTAAACGTCGACACGTCTACAGCATTGTTGCGTGCGCCCCATTTGTCACGCCCGACCATCGGATTTTGGTGCATCGGCTCGTCAAAGCATGGTTTGTTGTCGGGCCCATACACCTGCACACTGACGCTCCAGTCGGTGCGGATGTCACCCGGCTGATTGGCATAGGTGGTGACCTTCAGGGTGCCACCCTTGTACATGCTATCGGGCTGTGCCGTGACTGCGATGTCACGCAAATACGGCATCGTGGTGCTGTACAACAGGACTTCCCGAGGGATCCCGGCATGCCACCACTGATCTTGGTCTTCGATGAAGGTCGCATCGCTCCAGCGCACGACAACCGCCATCAACGTGTGTGTCTTGCCCGCGGTGACCAGCGGCGTGATGTCGAACTCGGCCGGTGTCCGCGAATCTTTGGCCATACCCACTGCCACGCCATCGACATAGACACACAGCATCCCCTCGACACCACCGAAGTGGACGATGACGCGCCGGCTCTGCCAATCGGTGGGGATCGTTATCGTGCGCTGATAAACGCCCGTCGGGTTGTCGTTGGGTACGACGGGTGGTGCGCTGTCGAACGGCATTTTGATGTTGAGATACTGTGGCTGTGCAAATCCCTGCATCGTCCACAAGCCGGGCACGCTGACGGTCTGCCACTGCGCCGCAGCGACTGCCGCGGGTGTCGTTGCTGCGGGTGTGGGGAACAGGGCAAAGCTCCATTCGCCGCTCAGCGATTGAACCCAGCGTGAAAGTGCTCGGTTGCCACGACGCGCAGCGTCGGCATCTGCATATGGATACAGCGTTGCATGCGGCGCTAGCCGATTCAACCCGGTCAAACTAGGATTCTGCCACGCCGGTGCATTGCCGACATACAACATATCAAGGGGAAGGGAAGTGTTGTCTACCATCTCAGTGTTCTCCTGTATCCGTGCCCGTGATTCTTGCTGATTAGCGAGCCCGGAAGTTTAATCCGAGAATGCTCATGAACAGACTCGTGAAGCCTACTTGCCCTGCCAAAATCAACGCGACTGCGCCGACAATCGTCTGTCGTGCGCTTTGCGACGGATCAAGCTCCGCAAAGCCGATGCTCTGCCACCCCACAAACACCCGTGCAATCACACCGACGCCCACGATGAACAGGAGCAGCCCCGTCACGAGGCCGGCCTCGAGCGTCAGATTGGCATTTATCTTGGCGAACCGTGCCGATTCGGGCAACAATCCACTCGCAATCATGTACTTTTTGGCGAGCATACCAAACAGTGCAAGCTGCACGCCAAACAACAATACCGCTGCAGCGACCGTGAGTGTGTTGATGTCGAGCTCGATTGCCCCGATATGCTGTGCACCCGGCAACAACCAGAGCATGACTGCAGCACCGAGGAACGCCAGGACCATCCCCGGGGTGAGCAGAACCCAGTTGGGCGCATATGCCAGCATAAAGCGCAAATGCCGCCAACCGTCGCGCCAGGTGCGCAGATGCGGTGGTCGCGATCGTCCGTCTTTGTACAGGGTGATGGGCACCTCGTCGATCCGCATGCCAAACAACGCCGCCTTGATGACCATCTCGCTGGCGTATTCCATCCCGCTGGTTTGGAGCTTCATGGCCGTCCATGCATCTTTGGTGAACGCACGCAAGCCGCAATGAAAGTCGCCCACGCTGCTCCCAAAAAGCGTCCGACCCAACCAGCTGAGTACCGGATTGCCGAGCCATTTGTGCAACCATGGCATCGCATTGGGCATGATACGCCCCGCAAAACGATTGCCCATCACCACGTCGGCTCCGTTGCGCAACCGCTCGAGGAACGGGTCGATGGCTGCCATGTCATAGCTGTCGTCTGCATCTCCCATCACCACAAATGGTGCCCGGGCGGCACTGATACCGCCGTGCAACGCCGCACCATAGCCGCGTTGCGGCACCGGCACGACCGTTGCACCCTCGGCGATCGCGATTGCCTGCGAGCCATCGGTACTGCCGTTGTCTGCCACGATGATTTCGCCGTGGATCCCCTGCCGCACCAACCCAGCCGCAGTTTTGCGGATGACCGTCGCCAACGTTTCGGCTTCGTTCAGACAGGGTATGACAATTGTTACGACGGGAGTCGTCATTGCTGACTCCTCTACAACACCAGTGTTCGGTGATTGCATCGCTCCTGCATCCTCATTAGTATACCGGAAATCAGTATGAATTAATTAACAATAATCTTAACGATTATCGCCGTCACCGCCGATTTTGTCGCGTTCGAGTCGATCATAGAGTTTGGTCAAATTCGCGCTGGCGACGTCTTCGAGCGTCAAATCGAGTTCGGTGCAAATTTGGGCCAAATACCACAGCACATCGCCGAGCTCGTACTTGAGCGCTTCGCGGTCTGCATCGCTGATAACGCCTGCACGATCGCGGAAGATTTTTTTGATTTTGCCGGCGACTTCACCGGCTTCGTTGGTCAAACCGAGCGTCGGGTAGACAATCGCGTGGTCGGTATGAATCAAGCCCCAGGTCTTGCGAGAGGCAGTTTGGTAGGCGTTGAGTGTATCGACGTGCATGCAAAACCTCTTTTGGTGTGTGTGGCGCGGACGGCGGGGATCGAACCCACGACCAACGGTTTAGAAGACCGCTGCTCTAATCCACTGAGCTACGCCCGCATTCGTACGTTTTTGCATGATAACATATATTTTTTTTTGATGATTTCTGATTTTTTTGCAAAATCGACAAAATTGCGTCAATCGTCGGCGAATGATGGGGTTCTGCAGAAATGTGAGAGGTATTGAGAGGTTTTTGCAACCTCCTGACAGGATTTGCAACCTAATATACAAACGTTCACGCGTGGTGGAGGGTGTTTGTATGGCACGCCAGCTCAATTCTCGGATCGAAGGACTCTATCGACTCAACCCAGCCGAGCGCCGTCAACGCCTCGCCGACGCAATGCAGCCGCATGCGTTCGACGCCAGTTCTGTCGCTGGTGGGGTGTTGGGTGAAGAGCGGGCCGACAAAATGATAGAAAATGTCGTGGGTATCTACGAATTACCATTCGGAATTGCCACGAATTTCACCATAAATGGACACGACTATTTGGTCCCGATGGTTGTCGAAGAACCGTCGATTGTGGCCGGTGCGAGTTATGCCGCACGGATGGCTCGTGCCAGTGGCGGGTTCACTGCCAGCCATGACGAGCCCTTGATGATTGGCCAGGTACAACTCATCGGGGTACCCGACGTGCAGGCCGCCCGCACTGCCATTCTGGCGTGCCAACTCGACCTGCTCGAGCGCGCCAATGCCCAGAGTATGAGCATGGTGAACCGTGGTGGTGGCGCGCGTGCCGTCGAGGTGCATCAGTTCGACGAATCCCCGATGGGTCCGATGCTGGTCGTCCACATCATCGTGGATTGCCGCGACGCCATGGGGGCCAATGCCGTCAACAGCATGTGCGAGGCCATAGCCCCACTGCTCGAGGTTGCGAGTGGTGGCCGTGCGATGTTGCGCATCTTGTCGAACTTGACCGATCGGCGAACTGCCACGGCACGCACGCGCATCAGCCCCGAGGCGCTGACCCGTGACGGCATCGATGGCCACGAGGTCATCGAGCGCATTCTGTGGGCACACGCCTTTGCGGTCGTCGACCCCTATCGGGCAACCACCCACAACAAAGGCATCATGAACGGGATAGATCCGGTCATTGTCGCCACCGGCAATGATTGGCGTGCGGTTGAAGCCGGTGCACATGCATGGGCGGCGCGCACGGGCCGCTACACGTCGATGAGCACGTGGACACGCGACAGCGAGGGGTATCTGTGTGGCGAGCTGACCTTGCCGCTGGCGGTGGGCATCGTCGGCGGGGCGACGCGGGTGCATCCCGCAGCCCGGGCAGCGCTCGACATCCTGGGGGTGACGAGTGCCGGTGAACTCGCCGAGGTCTGCGTCTGTGCAGGACTCGCGTCGAACCTGGCCGCAATGCGTGCCTTGGCGACCGAGGGGATCCAACGCGGGCACATGTCGCTCCATGCGCGCCAGATTGCGCTGGCTGCCGGGGCCGAGGGCGACGAAGTGGCCGTCATTGCCCAACAGATGATCGACCGTGCCCACATCAAACCCGCTGCCGCCGAGCAATTGTTGGCCGCGTTGCGTGGCACCTTGACCGAAGCATAGTCAGCGCCGCAGCGCATTGTATACACGAGGATCTACACTATGAAGCCCAATCGACCGGTCGGCCTGGTAGGCTATGGGGCATACATCCCACGCTACCGTATCGCCGCCAAAGAGATATCGCGGGTCTGGACCGATGGCCACGGCGGCGTACCCGTGGTCGCCAAGAGTGTCCCCGGCCCCGACGAAGACGTCATCACCATGTCGCTCGAGGCTGGGCGCAACGCCGTTGCCCGCGCTGGCATTGATGCCAACGACCTGAGTGCGGTCTGGATCGGGAGCGAATCGCACCCGTACAGCGTCAAACCATCGGGCACCGTGGTCGCCGAGGCGCTGGGCGTGACGCCCTTTGTGAGCACGGCCGACTTCGAGTTTGCCTGCAAAGCGGGCACCGAGGCGATGACGGCAGGGATGGGTATGGTGGGCAGTGGTATGGCCAATTATGTGCTTGCCATCGGTGCCGATACGGCCCAGGGTCGGCCGGGCGATGCCCTCGAGTACACGGCAGCTGCGGGTGCCGCCGCGGTCATCATCGGCCCTGCCGAGCAGAGCGTGGCGGTCATCGAAGAGACGATTTCGTATGTGAGCGACGTGCCCGACTTCTTCCGCCGCGCGGATCGGCCGTACCCCGTGCACGGCAATCGCTTCACGGGGGAGCCGGCTTACTTCCAACAGGTGCGTAGCGCCAGCGCGGCGTTGCTGGCCAAACTGGGCATGACGCCCAAAGATTTCACGTATGCGGTCTTTCACCAGCCCAACGCACGCTTCCCACAGGTTGTCGCCAAGCAGCTGGGGTTCGCCCCCGAGCAGTTGGCCCCGGGGCTGTTGGCAGGGAGCATCGGCAATACCTACTCGGCGGCCGCCATCCTCGGGCTGTGTGCGACGCTCGATGTCGCCAAGCCGGGCGATGTCATCTTGATGACTAGCTACGGGTCGGGGTCGGGTGCCGACGCGTATGTGCTCCGGGTCACCGATGCCATTACGACGCGTAGGGCCATGGCACCGCTGACCGAACGCTACCTCTCGCGTGAGACGATGATCGACTACGCCGTGTATGCAAAATGGCGCAATAAATTGGTAATGGGGTAAGGGTATGCGACCTGTATATATCGCCGG
>QWQY01000005.1 GCA_003670675.1 Chloroflexota bacterium | reverse complement strand
GACCGTCGCAAAGCCGCCGTTGTTCTCAAAGCGGACCACCCCGCTGAAAATAGCAGTCCCATTGCTGGTTGCGGTCATTGCACTCTCGCTGACGCCGCCCATGACACCGTCATTGACGCTATACCAAGAGCGCACGGTTTGTGCGTCAGCAAAATCGATCATGCTCCACTCCTGCGCTGCGCCGCTGTTGCGGACGAAATACTGCGTGCTCATATACCGAGCGAGCCCCGGAAAACGACTGTTGATGAGTGCCAACCCGATGATGACACATGCCCCCAAAATCCAATAACGCATACGTGTTCCTTTTCGTTCGTTCTATCGTAGCGAATCTGGGTGAGGTGTGGGTGAGTATGGTAGTGTACGTCATCCGCGGGATTTCGTGCAATACACACCGCTCACTGCGAAGAATTTTCTCTTTCTTTGGTAAAAAATCTACGAAAACTTGCAAGGATACTGGTGCGCCCATACGCATTTCAACGCAGTGTTGCACAGAGCACAATAGAGGAGCATATATGACCGTTTCACCATCTCTCGTACGCAATCGCCGCGTGTTCCTGCGCATCGGTATGCTCGCCACTGGGGTGGCGGTACTGGCCGCTTGCGGCGCAGGTGCCACCACGAAGTCCAGTCTGACCGATGAAGAACGTGCCCGACTCGAAGCGCTGGGTGAAGAGATGGCTGCTGCTATTGACGATGGAAAAATCACCAAAATCAAAGGCTCTGATCGGCAAACGGGGACGGTGTTATGGTACAGTTCAGCCAGAGGATTTGGCTTTATAACCAGTCAATCAGGTCCAGACGTGTTTGTCCATCGCAGGGCTATCTTCGACGGATCAATCTTGCAAGAAGGACAAATCGTCGATTATGTCGAAGTAGCTGGTCAAAAAGGGCCGCAGGCGGACGAAGTACGGGTACGCACTCCATAGCTATTGCAGGGATACGCGGGATCAGATGATTAAACAACCCCATCACTGTGCTTTTTTGGGATATTCATTCAAATACTTCACAAAAAATGTCTTGGTGAGCAGAGGATTGTGTGCATTGACGCGCACGAATTCTACGCTGTAGCCGCATTTGGCATAGAAATCCGGGGCTTGAAAGGCGTTGGTTACGAGATTGATGTTGTGGTAGCCGCGACCCGTATACTCGTTCTCGAGGCGCGCGAGGAGCTGCCGGCCGTAGCCACGGCGACGGATTGCTGCTGCTACCCAGAGATCCTCGACGTACACTTCTGCATACGCCGTAAATGCCTGGAGCGCCCCACAGAGCGCGCCGGTGTCGTCGTGCAACAATATGGCAAATCGGCGGAACTGGATGTCGATGCCGTGGGCCTGTTCATAGGCGGTATGCCCGGCAGAGACGGTCTCTTGCGCAGCATCATTGAGCGTATCAGTGATGCTCATTGTATATGCACCCGTCATGCTGTGTACCTCTTCCTGGACCTTCTCAGAGTCACCAGTGCGCCGTTCACAATACCGATAGAGCCGACGTTGGAAGCATCTGCGTGAACACACTGCGTGTGGGATAGGGTTATTTCCGGTTGACTGCGTGCTGCACGACGACACTGCTGCATTGGATAATCTGGCGAAACGCAGCGTCCGTCGTCGCCCAGTCAATGACATCGACTTTGTATGGCAGGTCAGATTCGGAGAAATCGTCGACGAGGTTTGCATGGACAGTATTTGAAAGCGGTTTTTCGCCGATGACGACAAGGTCGAGATCCGAAAACTCCTTGGCGCTGCCAGTGACACGCGATCCAAACGCCCAGACCTCGTGGGTGGGGACATGCGTAGTGAGAATTGCACGTACCGTTGCCAAATGTGTCGGCATGATGCTGAGCGTCGTGTGCGCGTTGTTCATGGCAGTCGTGTTTTGAGTTGTGAGAGCAAATACCGTGCTTCGGCGATGAACGGCATGATCCCGTCAACCACTTCTCGCGCGATATCTTCGTTGTACGAATGGCTTGTGCGTGCGCGCATATCGCGGTATGTTATCCAATTTGACCAGGTGCCGAGGAGGAGCGCGTGTTCGTTGCCTGATTGGATCAGATCTGCAAAACTCATGCTGTCGTAGATGGCAGGCGTGGGCGACGTGTCTTCGAGGAACCGTTTGAGCATTTTGTGGCTGATTTCGTAGGTGAATTCGAAACGCTGCATCAACCCGTCGCGGATTTGGACGTCACTGGTGTCGCGCTGATATCGCTCCCACCCTTCTTCGAGGCGAAACAATGCACGTTCCAGTGAATTGACATTGAAGGATTCATTGGTCATCGTTTGCACCGGTACTGTCTGACTCGCGAACGAATCTGAAACGTTGCATTTTCTGCGTAGCAGTGGGGAGACGAGTGAATGGTCATATTATACGGTGAACAATGTGGTATGGGTGAACGTCTTTGTTGTTTGCTAGCAACGAACTGATTTTTTGGGCCGGGAAATGTGCAGGCGGGGTGTTTGCGGGCGAGGCATGCCTCGCCCCTACGACATCCGTCGCACCACATCCATAAACGCCTGCACGTGGAGCGCGCTGACCTCGCCGGAGTCTTTGCGGGTGTCTTTGAAGGTGCTGCCGACGATGGCCGCATCGGCGATGGCCAGCTTTTCGAGGGCAGTCTGTTGCGTCATGCCGGCACCAACGACCAGTGGGAATTGACCGATGAGGGAGCGGAACTCGCTGATTTTGGCCGTGTCGGTATCGACCCCGGTGCCCGAGCCCGTCACCGCAATGGCGTCGCAGTGTTGCATCCCGATGGCCAGATCTTCGGCCAGGCTACGGCCCGACAGGTAGGGTTGGTATTTGAAGCGCACGCCGCCGATGACCGCCACCGATCCGGTGCGGCGGTAGCCGTCGATCATGGCGTAGTAGGCCGGTTCGTCGGCAGGGGCGAGGTGGCCGCAGATCGAATCGACCTGCATGAACGCAGCACCGTACTGGGCGGCGAGTTCATAACTTGCAGCAAAATTGTCGAGCACGTTGACACCGAGGATGTACTGCGGCCGTTGTTTGGATAGATACGCCAAAACAGCGGCGACGTCGGTCGCATCGCCGTAGTAGTCTTCGACAATCATAGCGTCGACTCCGCAGGCCGCGTAGATGTCCGCCTCGACGATGGCGCGTTCGAGGATGTTGTCGCGGCTGTCGCCTTTGAGGTGCAACATGGCCATTATTGGTTTTTTGTGTCGAAAACGCTCGAGAAACATCAGTTCTCCCCTTCCAAACGAACGAGTTCTGTTGCGACGCGATCGAGAAGTTCTTGTCGCAGTGCGGGAGTGAAGGCGGGGTACGGCCCATATTGGCGGGCGTTGAGGGCTGCCGCGAGATTGGCCATGACGACGGTCCGGAGTGGGTGCAATCCTTGAGCATATCCATACAGCGCCGTGCCGGTGGCGCAGTTGCCGCAGCCGGTGGGGTCGACTGTGGCATCGAGGTCGTAGGAAGGGGCAAACCAGGCGCGGCCGTCTTGGATCATATAGGCGCCGCGGGTGCCCACGCGGAACAAGCAGGGAGTGCCGAGCGCGATGATGGCGGCAATGGAGTCTGCTTCGGATGTCGTACCAAAAAGCACCATCGACTCGGGTAGATTGAGCGAGTAGATGTCGATGCGTTGGATGAGCTTGCGTATGGCCGCGTGGCGATTGGGGGCGTCGCAGTCAGACGGCAACAACTCCCACATGAGTTTGGCCTGCGGGGCGGCAGCCCGGACAGCCGGCAGATCGCGCCAGATAGGCTCGCGCACGGCGGATTCGAAATAGATGCCGCGCGTCAACGGCGACACATGCGGGAGGATTTGAGCAGCTTGGATGCGGGAGGTGTTGCTCCAGGTGAGTTCGAAGTCGACGCCGTGCTTCGAATACTCGCGCCAGCGCCCTTCGGTGTTGTACGCAAGGATGTTGTGGCGCGTGTGTGGCAGGACGGATTGGACCCCCGCCATCGAAAGCCCATTTCTCCGGTAGTACTCGCCATAATAGTCTGCGAAATCCGGGCCTGCCGTCGTCACAAACAGGACGTCGTCGGCATACGGCTTGATCCCGGTGAGCGCATATATCGAGCCACCGAGCTGCCCGGTTACACTCTGGCCGTTGGGATAGATGATGTCGTCGACGAGGGTGCAACCGCTGATGATGTACGACATGCGGGCAAATCCTGGCACTGTGCGGCGGTCTGCTCTCAGGATACTATGAATCTGGCAGTACCATCCATTCTGACACACTTCCGATGCCGTTGTTTTCTCGTGTTCGACGCACCGACCGTCGATCGTTCGTCAGCGGGATTGGCTGTTTGCGCAAAGACTTGGGGTATAGTAGTTGGGTATGTTCTGCGCATGAGGACCACCATGAACACGCCGCTCCCCAAAAGTATCGGTCGGCCCGCGACGAATGCGCTCATCGCGGCAGGGATTACCTGTCTCGAAGACGTCGCAAAACATACCGAAGCGGAGCTTGCGGCGTTGCATGGGGTAGGCCCCAAGGCAATCGGGATCCTCATAGAGAGCCTCCGGCAGCACAATACAGAGTTATCTGCCCCAAAAAAGATGAAACCGAAAGAATCCGAACTCATCGACGGCTTTCTCATCAAATACCATGCCAACGGCGTGACCCGCTGGTCCAAGGGCAAACTCGTCGATGGGCTGCCCGATGGGTACTGGGAATGGTATCGCATCGACGGCACCATCAAGCGTTCGGGCCATTTTGTGCGCGGCGAGGTGGTCGGTGAGTGGATTACCTACGACAGCCAGGGCAATGTCTACAAAGTGACAAACAAATAACCTGGCATGGTCGCACGGGGTGCAGGGTTTTCTATACCACAATGGTCCATCGGTGACACACCATCCCAATGAACAGGAGCACACGCCGTGACCAGTGGATATGCCGTCTATGTCGGTGATGTCGCGCTCGACGAGTATTATCGGGCCGACTCCTGGCCGAGCATCAAAGATAAAGCGCTGGTACAGCCGTTGCCCGCCAAGCCGGGCGGCATGATTGCCAATGCAGCCTGTGTGGCAGCGGGATTGGGCATGCAGGTGAAATTCCTGGCGGCGCTCAATCGCGGTGCCATAACGCAGTTTTTGCTTTCTGATCTCGAAAAAAGTGGCGTTGATACGTCGTTGGTGGTTTTTGACGACACCCTACCCGATGCCAAATGCATGATTTTTTTGGTGGGCGACGAACATACGGTCCTCATCCCCACCATGGGTATTACGGCCATTGAGATAACGCCTGAACAGCTGGAAGTGTTGGCACAGGCGAGCTACATCTATTCGACGCCCATCGAGTTCGAGCTGCTGCGCTGTGGGACGATGAACAGCGACGACATTATCGATTATTGTCGTCGGCACGGCGCCCAGCTGGTCTATGACCTGGATGTCGACTACATCAACGACGGCGACGAAGCGCGCTACCGACGACTCGATGTGGCTTTTTTTAATGAAGTCGGCTACGACCGCTACCGCGGTGCGCTCGATGCACGCGCGGCTGCGGACCGCTTGCTGTCATACGGCATCCAGGTCGTAGTGGTGACATTGGCAGAGCGTGGCTGTGTGGTGTATGAGCGCACGCAGACCATCGCCGTGCCCGGTGTGCCGGTGACGGTGGTCGATGTGACCGGCGCGGGCGATACGTTTTGTAGTAGCTTTGTCTATGCGCGCGCGGCTGGGATGGATCTGGGGGATGCGGCGCGCTTTGCCAATGCTGCAGCGGCACGCTGCGTGGGACAAATGGGCGCGCGGGTGGGGCTATAGGTTCCAAATGATGTTCGTTGTATGACCACCAAAAACTGATTCCGTTGCCGATGTTGCATTTATGATTTTCAACTGTGTATCGAGAGAAGTACCACCGACATGCCGACAATGAAACACCTGATTCTTTTCCTTGCACTGCTTGCTGCAACTGCATGTCAACCCGCTGCCACGAACGTCGCGCCGATTGCGCCGACGCAGGACACGCGTGCGGGTGAGACCGTGCTCACCAGTACGCCGATAGTGAATGCTGCTGGTGCGGCGACTGACACCGCGCCGATCCAAATCAAATTGACGCCGATCATCGCAGAGCTTGATCGACCCGGCCATGTCTTTGCACTGCCGGATGGTACGGCTGCGGTGATCGAACAAATTGGTGTTATTCGACGGCTGACCGATGGCTCGGTATGGCTCGATATGCGTGATTTGGTCGATGCAGGTTCGTCAGAGCGTGGATTGTTCAGTGTGGCGTTGAGTCCGTTCCAGTCAGAGCTGTTTGTGAGTTATACCCGTGCATCTGATCGTGCCACGGTCGTGTCGCGGATGCCGATGATCGACAATCAACCAGTCATAACTGGGATTTCACTGGTCATCGCTATTTCACAACCGTATGCAAATCACAACGGTGGGTTTATTGCATTCGGTCCGGATCAGTATCTCTACGTTGCAACCGGCGATGGTGGTTCGGGCAACGATCCACAAAACTACGCGCAAAACACGCAGAGCTTGTTGGGCAAAGTATTGCGCCTCGATGTGCGTGCTGGCCAAGTGCCGTATGCGATCCCTGCTGGGCAACCCGTGCAAGCCGATTGGTTGCCCGAAATTGTTGCCATCGGATTGCGTAACCCGTGGCGATTTGGATTTATGGCGGACCAGTCAATGTGGATAGCCGATGTCGGCCAAGACAAGCTCGAAGAATTGAATGTGGTGTCGCTTGCGGATTTGCCGACGACGAACTTTGGTTGGCGACTGCGCGAGGGCAACGAGTGTCGGCAAGCAGGGACGCCCGATTGCGATAATCCAGGATTGATGAATCCTGTTGCGGTGTATGCGCACACAGATGGGAACTGCTCGATTACCGGCGGCGTGACGCTACCGCACCCGCGATTGGATGGTCAGGATGCGGTGCTCTACGGTGACTTTTGTAGTGGGGTAATCTGGATGTGGGACGCCCAATCTGGGTCACAGATCATTGCAGATACTGATGTGCAGATTTCATCGTTTGGACGAGATGCCGACGGGGTGATTTATGTCAGTGATTACCGAATCGGGCAAGTACTACGGCTCGACATCGAATAAGTTGCGCTATCACCGTTCACTGATAACTGATAACTGATAACTGATTTCTACCTATTCCGCGTCAACATCTGCTTGGTATAGCCGCACGAATTACAGATCATGATGCGGTAGCCGGCGGCGCTGGCATAACGCACATCGCGGCCGCAGCGGGGGCAGACCTGGAGCTCGTAGACGGGTTGTTGGCGCGAAGCCGCTGCACCAGCGCTGATGCTGACGCCCGCTTCGGCGACGCTGGCGGGTTTGAGGCGCTGTTGGATGTTGGGGCGGGCGTCGCCGGTGGCGACGATGTTGAGGGTGTCGATAATGCGGTCGACCAGCACGCGGTAGTCTTCGGCGCCGCGGCTTTCGTCGTCGTACTCGAATATCGATTTACCGTGCATCGGTGATTCGGACAGCTTGACATTCACGCGGATGGGCTGGGTGATTTTGTTGCCGTAGGTGTGCTGCAATTTCTCGAGCAGATCGAGCGCCTGACGCGAACGCGGGTCGTACATGGTCGGCACGATGAGGCGTATCGAATCCGTGCTGTCCTTCATGTTTTTGACCTGCTGGTGGAGCAGCTCGAGCCCACGCACCGAAAACGGCTCGACGGTCGTCGGGGCAATGATATCGTGCGAGGCCACCAACGCATTGGCGTTCATCGGGGTCAACGACCCACTCGAGTCGATCAAAATCAGATCGTAATAATCCTCGACCTGCGCCAGCGCCTTGCCCAGCGTGTTGCCCCAGTCGTTGCCCCGTGACATGGTTGTCTGGGCCATCAGCAAGGTCGTGTCGGCAACGACGAGATCCAAATTATGGCGGGCAGGCACGATGACGCGCGCTGGCTCCATCGCCTCGATCATCAGTTCGTAGAGGGTGTGTTTGGCGGTGACGCCGAGCGAGGTCGACAAATTGCCCTGCGGATCGGTGTCGACCAACAGCACTTTGACGCCACGCAAGGCCAAGCCCGCGCCGATATTAATCACGGTGGTCGTTTTGCCGATGCCGCCCTTGAGGTTTGCGACGGTGACGATACGAGACATTGCCACATCCTGTAGTAATAGTAATTGTATGATACCACGGGCGAATTAGGAATTAGGAATTAGGAATTAGGTGGAGACAAGATGCGACGTTGTAGGGACTTCCACCTATAATATGTACAGATGGATGAGCGATGTCAATAGTTATTCGAAATCTCGCCGACGTGCGTGGATTGCGAATATGACGCGCCATCCCTCACCGCTATCCTTCATCCTGATGAGGTGTTCGTATGCCGTGGATCAAAGTCTTTTCGTTTGAGGAAGCGACGGGCTACCTCAGACAAGAGTACGAGGCGGCCATCAAACGTGCAGGGCGCATCTGGAACATCGTCGGCATCATGTCACAAAACCCGCGTGTCATGAAGGCTTCGATGGACATGTACGGCGCTATGATGCATGGCCCTTCGCCACTCAGCCGCGGTCAGCGCGAAATGCTGGCTACGGTGACATCGTCGATTAACCACTGCCTCTACTGAAGGCGCTCGCATGCGCACGACCTCCGTGCTGAGGTCAAAGATTTTGGGATTGTCGACGACCACCAGGCCGATTTGTTTGTCCACCACATCTGCTCCGATTGGCGCCAAGCCGGCGTCGGCAAACTCGACCGCGCGTTGCTCGAATACGCCGAGAAGCTGACCAAAACCCCGCAGGTGATGGGACCAGCAGACCTTGATGTCCTCCGGGCCGCCGGTGCGAATGACCAGATTATCCACGATGCGACGCAGGTAATCTGCTACTTCAACTACATCAATCGCATCGCCGATGCGCTGGGCGTTGAGCCAGAAGCATTCGTCCATCCGTGGGAGCAACGCAGCCCGAGTTAGGAATGCGTTTTGCGGTCAGATGTTGTATTGGCTGAACCATCCGGTCCCGTGCACCTACGTGCGCGGGACTGGATGATTTTGGGGTACATGGGAATGCTGGCGAGGTGTACCTCGCCCTTGGTGGATGTCGCATGACCGCGAACAACCAGGGGCGACGTACCCCGCTGCGCGGGGCATGACGACGTAGCCCGTACACACGAAAAACCCCGCTCGCCATCTGCATTTGACAATAAATGAAGAATTGTGTAAATTTGTGTATATGAAACGTGTTCACATTTATAAACATGACTGACACCAACGCACCGCCAATGGTCAAATCCGCTGCGCGGGTGTTCGATGTGTTCGGGTTGCTGGTGCATCACCCGGACGGGTTGTCGTTGACCGAAATCAGTGACGCACTGGCGTTCCCCAAGAGCAGTGCCCATGGCCTGCTCAACACGATGGTCGCGCGCGGGTATCTGCGCGAAGGTCTGCGTGACCGTACCTACCGGTTGGGACCCGCATTGTTCGAGCTCGGGTCGGCCTACATCGCCAGCACCGATTTGGTCAGCGACGGGTGGGAGATTGTGCGTGCCACTGCACGCGCCTGCAACGAGACGGTCCATTTGGCGGTGCTCGACGGCAGCGATGTGCTGTATGTCGCCAAAGAAGAGTCGACGAACACCATCCGGATGGTCTCTGCAGTGGGCAAGCGCTTCCCCGCATATGCCACGGGTGTGGGCAAAATCCTGCTCGCCAACTTTGCCGAAAGTGACCTGCACCGGCACATCCCCAGTACTTCACCCCTGCCGACCATCACGGCCAACACCATTACCGATGTGGGCGTGCTCCGCCGTGCAATCGCCGAAGCCCGGAGCCGCGGCTATGCCATCGACATCGAAGAATCGACGGTCGGGTTGTGCTGCGTCGCCGCGCCCGTGCACGACGCGAGTGGCCAAATCGTGGCCGGGATGAGTGTGTCGGTCCCCAGCATGCGCTTCACCCCCGAGCGGCAGCGTGAGCTGCTGGCATTGATTACCCAACAAGCCAACAAGCTGTCGACCATCCTCGGCTACCGCGCGTAGACCCGGGTGGATCAGAACGTGACGGTCAACCCGCCATCGACCACGATGGTGTGGCCGGTCAGGTAGGTCGCTGTGCCTTCGGCAAGGAAGGTGACAACCGTGGCGATTTCGTCGGGCTCGGCAGGGCGTGCCAACGGGATACGGCGGCGTTGCACATAGAACTGCTTGAAGTCCTGCGTGCTGTGTTCGTTGACGCCGTCGACCACGGCCATGGGCGTCTCGACGAATCCCGGCGCGACCCCATTGACCAAAATCCGATGCGGCGCGAGTTCGACCGCGAGGCAGCGGGTCAGCTGGTCGATGGCACCCTTGGCGGTGTTGTAATGGGATGACAGTGGTGCGCCGAGGAACGCATTGACCGACGAAATATTGACAATCTGCCCACCGCCGCCCTGGGCAACCATCTGCTGCGCCGCTGCCCGACTACACTTGGTCGCGCCGTAGAACATGACGTCGACCGCGCGGTGCCAATCCTCGAACGGCGTGGTGAGAAAATCCGCCGGATAGAAAATCCCCGCGTTGTTGACCAAAATATCCAACGCACCATAGGTTTGTACCGCCGCATCGACCATGCGCTGGGCGTCGTGGCGTACATCGGCCTGGAGCGCCGTGGCGCGGCCGCCGGCCTGGACAATCTCGGCGACGACAGAGCGGGCGGCGGCCTCGTTGATATCGGCCACGACGACCGCATGCCCTTTGGCGGCGAGTTGGTGCGCACAGGCGCGGCCTATCCCGCTGCCGGCGCCGGTCACGATGGCGGTCTGGGTCGGCATTATGCGCCTCCGTTCTTGATGACGGTCACCGCGCCGGCACGATCGATGTGTGCGACGCCGTGCGCGTTTTGGTAGAGGCTGACACGGAGCGTGGTGTTGAGCGTACTGTGGGCCGCAATGCGGCTGACGCTCCCCTGTGCGATGGCGTCTTCGAGGCGGTAGGGGTAGCCGGTGCATGGCTCGAGGATGGTCGTATAGTGGTTGCGCCAGCCGCCGTATGCGCCGAACACCCACACCGAGCGGAAGACATCGGGGTCGAAGCTCAACCCGAAGCCGCTTTGCGTCGTGCCATCGGTCAATGCACACCAGCCGGCGCTGAGTTGCGTGCCGTAATAGAAGTCGCAACTCTCGGCGCTCGCCGGCGGTACGACACGCATGTCGACACCGGCCGCATGCGGCCAGACAAAGCGTTCGACGGTTGCACCCAGGCGCCCGCGGAAGCCCTCGTCGACCAGGCATTCACCCGCCGGCATGTCGATGCGGCTGTGCGGGTTGATCGACAGCGCGGGATGCAACTTCCACAGATACTCCAACGGCTGCGATTGGTGATTGCTGAGCCGGTAGGCGATGCTGAAGGTCGGTTCGTTGGCGTCGAAGGTAATCGACTTCTCGATGGTCGTGTTGGTCACCACCCCGTGGCGCAACAGGTGCAGGGTGGCGCTCTGGGCGGTGCGTTCGATGTGCCAATCAAACGGCATCGCCCACCATTCGCCATGGTCGGGGTACAGATCACCGCTGACATTCGTCGGGGCGTCATTGGGGAAGAGCTCGTCCCAGCCCCCGCAGAACCAGTCATCGTAGGCAGCACCGTAGAACGCCGGCCGCGGTGGGGTGCGTGGATTGTGCCAGAGCACCTCGCGGTCGGATTTTTTGTCGATGAGAGACCAGAGCTTGCCCCCCAGTTCGGGGAGAAAGGTCGCGCGGTAGGAGCTTGTTTCGACCAGAATCGCCTGGAATCCGCGCCAGGTGTAGGAGCTGTCGACATGCATCATACGGTCACCCGTTCTGTTGGTGCAGATGGAGGATGCCTGCGCTCAACTCGGCCAGGCTGAGCTGGACACCGTTGGTCATGATGTCTGCGCCGGTGCGAGTGCCCAGCGCTCCGCGATCACGATCGGTGAGCGTGTAGTTCCCCGATGGATTGAGCCCACGCAGATGCAACAGGCGTTCGGGGTTTTCGCCGACTGCCCGATAAAAGAACAGCACACTCTCGCGCTGATCGGGTGCAACCGCCTGGATGGCGTCCCAACCATGGCCGATCCGATCGATGTTGGCTTTGGGGGCCAGCAGGTGGATGATCTTGGCAGTGCGGATGAGGCCGCGATAGGCTTTGTACTCAGCGATGGCGGCCTTGGCGTCGGCATACTGGGTGCCGTCCCATTCGGTGATGCGCTGCATAAAGATGAGCGGTCCGCCAAAGATGCTACTGCGCAGGGTGTAGGGCGTCGGATCGTCTTCGAAGTAGCGCACGCTGTAGCGCGGCGAAAACGGGTACGACGCGCCGTAGATGCCCTGGCGGGTGGCGTATGCGCCGATGTTGTCGACGGTGATGCTGGTGTGGTACAGCCGTGCCATTTTGTAGGTCATCATCATGCCGCCGTCTTCACAGTTTTCGAAGACGACATGTGGGTATTTGGCGCGCAAGGTGCCGATGACCACGTCGATGCCCTGTAGCGAATTGGCATAGTTGCTGTCGCCAGGGGTGTGCGTGTGATCGTCGCGCAGACAGCGTTTGACCATGTCTTCACCGTCTTGGATGATGTAATTGATGCCGTGTTGTTCGATCAACGCCGAGACTTGCTCGATGATCCAGGTGCGGCAGGGGTCATTGCCGAAGCACAGCGTGCCGGCTTGGTAGTAGTCGTCGTAGGTGCTGGCCAGCCATTCGGGGTGCTGGCTGGCAATCGGGGCATCGGCGGCGCATTGCGCGATGGCGATATGGACGCCGAATCGCATGCCGTATGAGGCAGCCCGTGCGGCGATGGGGGCCAAGCCGTTGGGGAACTTGGCCGGATTGGGGCGCCAATCGCCGATAGTGTTGGCCCAGCCGAGGTCGAGGACAACGACTTCGATGCCCAGATCATGACAGCGGTCGATGACGGCGAGTTGTTGTGCTTCGTCTATTTCTTGGCCGTACTTCCACGAATTGTATTGCACCCACGGGTAGCGATCGTCGGGGTAGGCAGGATGGACGTGCGCCTCGGCGAAGCGCTGCGTGACGTAGCCCGCCTCGTCCCAATCACCGTCGTAGTGGCCGAAGAAGACTGCCGGGATTTCGAATGTTGCTGCCGGCACCAGGTCGTGAGACAAGGCGTCGATGGTGCTGGTGATGGTCGTCTGGGTGGCGCTGGCTGCGGCGTGGATGCGACTCTTGCCGTTGAACTCGATGCCGCAGACGATACCCGGCCCAGAGGCGACATGGAGATCGTCGTAATCATGCGGCGGTGGTCGGAGCGCAAACCAGGCACAACTCGTGGCACCGTTGTAGTGCGATGGGTACGAGCCCATGCGGACTTCGATGGGGGTGCGACCCGGCCAGATTTGGCTCTGGTGCCGGCTGAAGTAATCGGTGCGATAGCTCCAGCTGAATTGGTCGACATGGAACAAATAGAGCGGGGCCTGGTTGAGCGCGATGTCGAGCAGGCGACAATCCGTGATGCGTTGGGTCTGCCCGCCGGTGTTGGTGAGCAGGGCAGAGGTCCGCACAAACGGTTGGTCTGCGTACCCTTCGATGCGCACCGTCGCCTGGAGCGTCGCGCTGGCGAGCAGGATGGTGCATGCGTCGGCGGTCATGGCGCCGATTCGGGCGCTGTGCCACACAACGGGCGTGCCCGCGATTGCGATGGAGGCCATAGTACCCGCAGCCAACGGCATCCCGACGGTCTGTGGGGTCGAAGCGAAGCGCAGGGCACCGTCAGCAAACCAGATGTCGATCGAATGGAGCGGCAAGCGGAGCGTTGTGCGCGTCAGAACGGCAGATTGCATGTGGCCTCCTTGTCGTGCAGAGAAAAACCACCCACGAATGCCTATCATTCGTGGGTGGAGCGGGACGACTAGCCTTCGGCGAGGAGCTTGTTGGCCTTCTCGTCGATTTGCTTGCCGGCTTCTTCGGGGGTGATTTTGTTGTTCCACACCTGATCGAGCGTGGGCGAGATGACTTCGCCGAGGATCTGTTGGACCTTGGCGCTGTAGACGTCACCGATGCGGGCGCTACCGATGGCATCCGATACCGACTTGAAGCCGGCCGGCATGCCCTTCAGGAATGCCTCGGAGTTGCGGGCGTCTGCACGGATCGGAATCCAGTCGCCGGTGGCGGCCATTTCGGCCTGATACTCGGTGGCGCACCAGATGGCCCATGCCGTGGCGGCGTCGGATGCTTTGCCGTCTTTGGGGACGACCCAGCCGCCGAACCAGTACGGCATCGCGCGCTTGTCCTTCCACTTGGGCATCGGAGCGATGTCCCACTCGAAGGGGAGCTCGGCGTTGGACGAAATCATCCAGGTACCGCCGGGGTACATGGCGACTTTGCCGGACCCAAAGATGCCCGTCTCTTGACCGACGACCGAGCGGGTCTCGGAGTCTGGAGCAAGCTTCTCGACATACATGATGTCTTGGATCCACTTGAGGGCGCTGACGGCCTCAGGCGAGCTGACGGTAAAGGTCGTTGGCTCGACGACTTTGTCGAAGTAGCCGCCGCCCTGTGCCCATGCGAGCGAAATCGAGCCCCACCAGACAGCCAGGTCGCCGACGTCAAAGCCCCACTGGGTGACTTCTTCGCCTTCGACTTTCTTCAGCTTCTCGGCAATGACTTTGATGTCGTCCCAGGTGGTGTTTTCGTCGGGGTAGGCAACGCCGGCCTCGTCGAAGAGCTTTTTGTTGTAGAACAACGCCATGCTCTGGATGTTCTCGGGAACGGCATACATGTTGGCGCCGTCGAACTTCCACACTGCCATCTGCTCTTGGGGGTACATGTCGGGATTGGCGAAGTCACCCACTTTGTCGAGGTCTGCTTGCAGGTTCTTGAGCTTGCCCTGAGTGTAGTGCCCATAGGCTTGCACGTCCCAGAAGTAGACGTCAATCGGCTCGTTGGATGCGTAGGCCAGGTCGACTTTTGGCCAGTACTGGTCCCATGGCAACAGCTCCATGGTGGCTTCGTACTGCCCTTTGTACTTGGCGTTGAAGAGGTCGGCGCGCTTTTTGAAGTTTTCGTCCAATGTGGGTGAATTGGACCACATCATCGCCTTGATCTTCTGGACTTCGGCCGGGGCGGCTGGCTGGTCGGTGGTGGCTGCACCACACGCTGCCAAGACGCCGGTGCTGACTGCTGCAGTCCCCAAGGCCATGAGGCGCAGGAACGAACGGCGGTCAACGCGCTGCTGGACGGAATCGTGTTGCTTGGACATTCCGAGCTCCTTTGCTGAGCAACAATCTATGGTCAAGGGTTACCCCTTAATCCCGGTAGTAACAATCCCCCGCACAAAATACCGTTGTGCACCGATGAACAGCAAAATCGGCGGGATAATCGACAGGGTCACCGCGGCCATCAGCAGATTCATCTTGGCGACACTGCGCGGCGATCCGGACAAATATGACAACGCCACCGCGATGGTGCGCTTGGATTCGTCACTGAGATAAATGAGCGGGTTGAAGAAGTCGTTGTAGGTCCCCACAAACGTAAACACCGCGATGGTCGCCAAGACCGGACCACTCAACGGCAGCATAATCGACCACCAGATGCGGTAGACGCTGGCACCGTCGATCATGGCCGACTCTTCTAGTTCACGCGGGATGGTGATGTAGAACTGGCGCATCAGAAAGACGAAATACGCGCTCCCGAAAAACGCCGGGATGGTCAACGGCAAATAGGTGTTGATCCACCCAACGGTGTTGAACATCAAGTAGGTCGGTACCAGTGTGACTGCGCCGGGGAGCATCAGGGTGGCCAGCAACAACATAAAAATCGTATCGCGGCCCGGGGCCTGCAAGCGTGCGAATCCATATGCCGCAAACGAGGCCGACAACAGCGTCCCAGCCATGACCGTGGTCACGATGAAAAACGTGTTGAACGCATAGACATCGAGCTTGAGTTGTGCAAAGGCAATCGAGAAATTCTCCCACTTGGGGTTGGTGGGGATCCACTGCGGCGGCACCAAAAAGACGTCGCCGTTTTGTTTGAGGGCGGTCGAAATCATCCAGAAGAACGGAATCAAAATGATGACCGCACCCACCGTCAGCACGATGACGCTGGCGATGTCGATGATGCGTTGTTGGCCCGATCGGGTCCGTAATGTGCGGAGTATCGACTGCATCTCACTTCGCCTTTCGTTCGGACTCGTAAAACACCCAGAGCGGCGACGAGCGAAAGACCAGCAGGGTCAGGAGCATCACGATGAGGAAGAGCACCCACGAAATAGCCGCGGCATAGCCAAAGTTGAGGTATGTGAAGGCATGCCGATAGAGGTAGACCGCAATGAACAACGTCGCGTTGTTGGGGCCGCCACCTGTGATTACAAAGGCATCGGTGAAGTATTGCAAGGCCCCGATAATCCCCAACACCAGATTGAAGAACGTCACGTTCGACAAGAGCGGCAAGGTGATGTGGCGGAACTGTGACCAGCGATTGGCTCCGTCGATTTCGGCTGCTTCCATCAGTTCAAACGGGATGCCCTGGAGCCCCGCCAAAAAGATGAGCATCGTGCCGCCCACACCCCACACACTGGTGATGATGAGCGCAAACAGGGCCCATTGTTCGTCGAGCAGCCAGTTCGGACCTTTGACGCCGACCATGCCCAAGACGTTGTTGATGATGCCGTGCTTGCCGTTGAAAATCCACTTCCACAACATCGCTACGCCGACACCCGAAATCACCGTCGGCAGATAGTACATCGATCGGAAGACGTAGATGCCACGGATTTTTTTGTTGAGCAGAATGGCCAAAAACAACGCAATCGTCAAGCCCAACGGGACACTGACGACCGAGTAGATGGCGCTGATGCGGAGCGATTGCCAGAACAATTCTTCGTTGAACAATTTGACGTAATTATCGAAACCGATGAGTTGGAAGTCGTTGAGGAGATTGTAATCCGAAAAACTCAACGCCAACGAGATAATCATCGGCCCCAACGTAAACAGCAAGAGCCCCAATATGACCGGCGACATGAAGACATACGCGTTGAACGCCTCTGCTCGCGCTTGCCATCCTCGTCGCTTCGGTTTTTTCGCGCCCGTTGTTACCGCCATGGTTGCCTCGGTTGCTCTGTGACGCCATTGTCACTGATTTATTCACATATATGAAATCATTTCAAACAATACCGCTATTATAGCAGGCACACCGACCGTGTCAATCCTGCGGCAGAGTCTCGATGTGGATGAGTGCGGACCCGGGCTCGCCCAGGTCATCAAACATCCAGCCGGCAGCGATGACCGCACCCGGGATGATTGCCACGCGGTTGTCACCCAGCCAGGTACAGCGGTACGAGCGGAGCGGGTCGATGCCCTGCAGCCAAAAGCGCCGCTTGGGTTTGGCGCCGGGCAGGCGGAAGAGGGCGACGAGCATATCGCCAACGGATTGGTCGATATATTGAAAGCCGGCATAGCGGTCGAGCGTGCCGTCGCGGCGCGGTTGGTTGGTGAGCCGGTGCAACTGGGCGGTCCGCACAAAGCGGCGCACGACCGTTTTGTAGATGTCGATGTGTTGGACATACCGGTCGCGGATCCAGGGGAGGAGCGTCGGCAAGCCCTGCGAAAATCCGAAGCGGTGGAGCATGCTGATGCGCGTGTAGTAGTCGAGCTGCGTGGCGGTGACCGCGGCGCTGGTGGGGTCGAAGGTCTGTTGCGGGTGGTCGGCGAACCCCCACTCGCAGAATCCCCAGTGCAGGATGGCATCGGGCGCTAACATGCTCGACGCCCCCCAAAAGAGCTGCAGGCTGTGTTCGGGCCAATCGGGGTCGCTGAGGAACGCCATGTGCGTCTGCTGGGCAATGCCGAGGTCGATGCGCAGGCCACCCGACGAGCAGTTTTCGAGCACGACCTCGGGGTGTTTGGCACGGATGGCCGTAAGCAAGCGGTAATAGCCCTGGTAGTGGCCATGCAAGCCGTCGCCCGCGCCATGCCCATGATCGGTGCGATTGCAGCCGGCACCCGGGTCGAGATTGAAGTCGAGCTTGATCCAATCGGCGCGGTAGTCGGTGATGAGCCGGTCGAGGGTGGCAAACGCCCAGGCCCAGCCGGCATCGCTGGCCAAACAGACGTAGCCGCAGGGGGTGTCGTCGCGGCGTGCCACGATGGCCGGGTTGGTGAGGCCGGCTTCGGCGCGGACGCCGAGCGCTTCGATTTCGCACCAGAGGCCAAAAGCCATGCCCTTGGCATGCACATAATCGGACAAGGCGCGGATGCCGCTGGGGAAGCGGGTGGTGTTGACGATGTGCCAGTCGCCGCGATAGTCGTACCAGTGGGTGCCCGGGTCTGACGGGCCGAACCAGCCTGCGTCGAGCGCGCACACCTCCATCCCCATCTGGGCGGCGACATCGACATTGGCGCGGAAGGTCTGTTCGGTGATGGCACGGTCTTCGTAGGTCCACCAGTGGTTCCACTCGACGGGGAGTGCTGTCGACAGTGTGTTTTTGGGGTACCAATGCGATCGCCCGACGGCCGCATAGGCTGCTGCGTTGTCATCGAGGCTAGGATTGGCGCCGAACACCGCCACGACCGCCGGTGCGTCAGTGGTCGCGCCGGGCGCCAGGGTGGTGTGGAAGGCCCAGTCATTGAGACCGGCCGACAATTGATAGCCGCCGCCGGGTTGCTCGTCGGCGCGGATAATCCAATTGCCCGACCAGACGACCGACACCGAGAGGAGCGCGCGCTGGTCGCGGGTCAACCCCACCCACGGGTGCATGCCGTGTGATGACCGGCCCGAGCGCGTCTGCCAGACGACGTCGCCGATGAGGCGCTGTGCTTTGGGCTCGAACTCGCTGCCCCAGCCACCGCTGTAGCCGATGCTTTCGTACGAACCGGTGGGGATATCGATGACCAACGTGTCGATGCGGTGGATAGTAACAGCAGCATTGGACCGATTGATGACGGACACACCTGCTTCGAGGAGGTGCGTGCCCGCGTATGTTTTGAAGGTTTGGGTGATTTGGATGCGCTGTGGGGTGTCGTAGCTGAATGTCGTGTACTGCATGCCGGCGCCGTCGTGCGTCTGCTGGATGTCGGTCAGGCGCACGCTAGGGGTGAGTGCGGTGACAACCTGGTCACCCAGGTCAATGCGAAAGAGCGGGCTGCTCGCGGTGCCCCAGAGCACGTCGTGTGCACGGATTGCCGCGATACCGGGTTGCCGGTCGGGGTGCATCGTGATGACGAGTCCGCCTGAGCCAATAACCACGTCGTTGTGAGTGCTCATCTGAATGACTTTCGCATGTATGAATAGAGTAACCAAATGCTACGCTGTTCATCGTAAAATGTCAATGAAGCGGGACATCGGGCAGGGTTGTGCCCTGATGCATACCCACGCAGAGGAGGGGCAGATGCGCATCGAAGCCGTAGATTTCTTTTTTTTGTCGATGCCCGAGGTGCTGGACATAGGCGACGGCAGCCAAGACGCGTTGTTGGTACGGGTGCAAGCGGGCCCATATGTCGGCTGGGGCGAGTGCGAGGCATCGCCGCTGGTGTCTATCGCCAGCTTTGTGACGCCGATGTCGCATAGTGCCTGCAAACCGGTGCGCGACTCGGTGCTCGGCCAGACCCTCGAAACGGTTGCCGATATTGCCCGCATCTGTGCCGTGGTCCACGCCAATAGCCTCGATTTGTTGCAGATGCCGCATACCCTGTCGGGGATCGAAATCGCGCTCTGGGACCTGCTCGGCAAGCGCTTCGAGACGCCGGTCTACAAGTTGCTCGGCGCACCGACCGCGTATGCCAAGCAACCTTATGCGTCGCAGTTGTTTGGCGACACCCCGCACGAGACGTATACGAAAGCACGGCGCGTCAGCGCAGACGGATACCGCGCCGCCAAGTTCGGCTGGGGGCCGTATGGTCTGGGGAGCGTGGCGGCCGATGCAGAACAAATCGCCGCAGCCCGTGAGGGATTGGGGTCGGATGGGATTCTGCTGGTCGATGCCGGGACGGTCTGGCTCGACGATGTCGAACGGGCTCTGCCGCGACTGGCGGCGTTGCGCGCTGCCGACACGACCTGGTTAGAAGAACCGTTCTTGTCCGGAGCGTTATCGGCGTATGCCGCATTGGCGCGCCAGTCGGGCAGCGTCAAAATGGCCGGTGGCGAAGGGTGCCACAGCGAATACATGGCACAGCACATGATCGACTACGCGGCCATCGGGTATGTCCAAATCGACACGGGGCGCATCGGTGGGATCTTGCCCGCGTATCGCGTGGCCCAGTACGCCCACGCGCGTGGGGTCACCTATGTGAACCATACGTTCACCTCGGCGCTGGCATTGAGTGCCTCGTTGCAACCGTTTGCGGGGCTGGAGCACGATGTCATCTGCGAATACCCGGTCGAACTCAAACCGCTGGCGCTACAAATGACTCGACAACGGATTGTGCCCGATGGCGATGGCATGGTGCGCATCCCCGATCGCCCTGGATTGGGCATCGACATCGATATCGCTGCCTGCCGTCGCTACCTGGTGCCGTGCGAGATCACGGTGCGCGGGCGGGTGATCTATACGACGCCGGAGCTTTCGGCATAAGGTTTGCGTGTGTGTCACTGAGCAATCTGTGGGCGAGGTCGGATGTGGACGGGCGAGGTCGTCATGCCCCGCGCAGGAGGGTACCTCGCCCCTGCGTATGTATCAGCCGCGATGGACCGCTTGAAAATACGCTTCGATGGCTTTGTGTTGCCGGGCGATGCTCTCGGCGGTGATTTCGAGTTGGAGCAAGATATAGACACCGGCCACATTGCCGCCAATGCCGCTCCCATTTGGTTCGGTGATGCTTGGGTTGCGGAGCGCGATGCCGACAGTGCGCGGCACGGTGGCGACGATCTTCCAGCCGTATTGTGTCCACGGGCGGACGTATTTGAGGGTAAAGTCCGTCGCGAATTTTTCTTTTTGGACCACTGAATCGACCGGTGTATACACGTGATGCACGAGCGTCGTCGCCCCGTATTCTTGGACCGACGCATATACCTCTGCCACCGATTGCTGCACCGCGGCCGCGATGCGATATGCTTCTTGCTCGGCTGCCTGGCGTTGTGCGTCGAGCCGGCTCTGTTCGAGCGCGACGGCCTCTGCCTGGGCACGCTGCTGTCGTTGCGCGATACAAGCCGCGCATTCGCGCGAGAAATCGAAGAATGATACGTCACTGCCGCAGCTCACACACGATGCCATCGGATCCTCCGTTCAACGCTTTTTGCCTTTGATGTCTGGTTTGTGCACAAACAACGGCGGCTGCATCACCTTCCCAGCGGGCGCAGCGTCAGCGGCCAAGTCGGGCGTCAGACGATCGGGATCTACTGCGCGCAGCGCAGCGTCGTAGGCTGTCTGGGCGTCGCGCGCACACTGTGCATATGCATCGATGAGCTGTTGCCTGGCGCTCACCACGGCTGCCTGGGCGATGTGTTGGGCTGCGCGGGCGTCGTCGTATCCGGCTTGTGCTTGTGCACGCAGTGGGTCGATGATTGCGCTTGATGTCTTGTCGATCTTGACGAGGATTTTGGTCGCATCGACGCTGGCGCGTTGGGCTGCGTTGAGTGTGCGTTCGGCCTGGGCGAGGGCTGCCTCGGCAGCGACTACCGGGGCATGCAGGTGTGCGTATTGGCTCCGCAGTGCCTTGAGGATGGTGTGGGGTGGGATTGCCATCGCGGACCTCGCTCAATCGGCATCGTTACGTCATTATACCGTGCACCCAAAAACGCCGTCCCGGTGCGCATCTGCCTTTGGCAAGCACTATGACGAGATGACGTATGATATACATATCAGAAAAATGAGTGAAAGACATGCAGATGTTTCAACAGATGCGTACAAGGCTTGTTGGGGTGCTTGTGGTTGTGCTGGCGTTGGTAACTGCCACATTTGGTATGATATCGGCCGCACCTGCGGTGCCGCCTGCCACGGTCGATGCGAGTCTGCGGGCTCTCGCGCAAGATGTCGCTGTGCCCGTCATTATTACAATGCGCACTGTCGATGCCGGTGCCGATCTGAGCACGTTGTCAGTAGCCGAAATAGACGCGCGTGCGAGCCGTATTGGGGTGCAACGCACTGCCGTGGTGGCACGCAACACGAATATCCTCAAGCTTACCAAAACACAGCCCGCACACGTGCCGCTCGTGTTCGCCCGGATGAGCCCACGCGATCTGGATGCCTTGGCGAGTGACCCGTCGGTTGCATCGATCAATCCTGATCGGCTTGCCAAACCAGCGTTATACGAGTCGACCACGCTGATCGGATCAGCCAGTGCTAATGTTTCGGGGTATGCCGGTGCCGGCACATCCGTTGCGGTGCTTGATACCGGCGTGCTGAGTGGGCACGAGTTTTTGGATGGCCAGGTCGTCGACGAAGCCTGTTTTTCTACGACGGACAGTGACCAAGAGTCGACATCCGTATGTCCCGGTGGTGCTGCCTCGAGTTATGCGACCGGTGCGGGTGAGCCCTGCCCCATCGACTGCGACCATGGCACCCACGTTGCCGGGATTGTCGCCGGCAAAAAAATCACTTATGGCGGACAGACCTTCTCGGGTGTGGCTCCTGCAGCCAAAATCATCGCTGTCCAGGTGTTCAGCCAATTTGCGACCAGTGCATGTGGTGTTGGTGCGACAGGACCGTGTGTGATGTCGTTTGAATCAGATCAAATCAGTGCGCTCGATTGGTTGTACACCAATCGCAACACGGGGGACTGGGGGACGCTGGCGTCGGTCAACATGAGCCTCGGTGGGGGCGAGTATGGGACACTGAGTGCCTGCAACACCGACCCCATCAAGACATCGATCGATACGCTACGATCTGCAGGCGTAGCCACGGTCATCGCCAGTGGCAACGAAGATTTGCTCACCGCAATCGGTGCGCCGGCGTGTGTCTCGTCGGCGATTGCTGTCGGAGCATCGACGGCGGCCCGCACGGGGACACTCGATACGCCGGCGAGCTTCTCGAATCGGCCACGCGCCTCGGCCAACAATCCCAATGCATTGGGCGATCGCCTGTTGGATTTGATGGCGCCGGGTAATGTCGTCATGTCTTCGATAGCCACAACGACCACGAGCTATGATGATTACCCGGGCACGTCGATGGCTACACCACATGTGGCCGGCGCCTGGGCAGTGCTCAAGGGGATTGCCCCCGGTGCCTCGGTGACCCAGGTGCTCGGGTGGTTGCGGACGACGGGCAAAACTATCGTCGACAGACGGAACAGTGACCCGTTGTCGATCCCCCGTATTGACGTCGGTGCGGCCGCCATCCGAGCCGCCGCTGATGTACTGGTGACTCCATCGGTGACGCCAACACCGTCCAGAACACCGACACGGACGCGCTCCAGCACACGTACTGCCACCCGCAACCCCAAGCAATCGGCCACCAAAACACGCACCAAAACACGGACCGCGAGTCGGACCAAAACCGCCACGCGCACAGCCGTGCCCACCACAACCGCCAGTGCAACGCCGTTGCCGGCTTGGTCGACGAGTGTGACCAATGGTGGGTTTGAGAGTGGGTTGACGGGATGGACAGAATCATCTGCTCAGGGATATGACCTATTGTCTCTTGCATCTGGGCGCTATCTGCCAAGGTCTGGCACCTACTTTATGTATCTGGGTGGAGTACCGAACGAAACGTCGATTTTGGCGACGACGCTGACCATCCCCGCAGAAGCGACGTACCTGCGCCTGCATACCTTCATCTATTCCCCCGAGACAGTGTGCGGCAACGATGTGACGACGGTCAAGCTCGACAGTTCCCTAGTAGCAACCATCCCGCTGTGTTATGCGACGAATTCCACACTTGGGTATGTACCGTTTTCGATTAACGTCACCGCTTTGCGCGGGTCGAGTGTGCCGCTCGAAATTAAAACGGTGACCAATGGCACGTTGACGAGCCACTTCTTGGTCGATGATGTCGGGTACGTGAGTGCGCCGACGGACAGTATTTTTCGGTCTTCGTCGGACGTCATCGTGTATCCCGTCGAAGACGTCACCCGAAGCGCACCATAACACACGGTATCGCCCGCCCCTCTGTGCTGGCGCACGGAGGGGCGTTTTTGTGCGCATTTACAATTATACGTACAGATGCGTGCGGGCGTATACTGGTTGACACGATGAGGAGGATGTCATGTGCAGAACGTGTGGCTGCGGTGATGTGGTATCGGAGCATGGCTGCCGATAATACGACGACAACACCCCGGCAGGAGTCATCCTGCCGGGGCGTCCATGTGCAGTGTCGAGCGCAGTGACTAAATACTATCGAGAATGTCTTTACGCTTTTTTTCGAATTCTTCGTCAGTAATCATGTCGGCTGCTCGAAATTTCTGGAGCGCGGCGATGCGTTCGTCGATGGTCTCTGTCTTTGATTTTACTTGGACGGCCGCGGGGGTATGTTTGGGATTTTGATTCGAACTCTGCGATGCATTTGCTGTCACGGCACGGATGTCGTTGGCCAGAGCGGTTTCGTCGAAGAGGGTGACGCCCGCTTTGTTGCGGGTTGCATTTGCATAAGCACGGCCGGCGCGGAGTGTTCTTTCGTGAACTTCTGGGTCTGTCGGTCTATTCCGGAGATTCGTAAGGCTGTTTTCGTAAGTTTCTTTGAGGTTTGCTAATTCTGCCCGTTTGTTCAACGCGACTAGAATCCAGACCCCGGTTAGTGCTACAAAAAAGAATACAACTAGACATGAGGTATTATCCATTACGGCGCCTCTTCTGTATGTGGATCCCTGCTGACTCAGGAAAGTTCCTATTGATTGTGACTTTTAATGTACGTATAACGTTATTATACCTGAAGTGTTTCACGGTGATGGTCTTATTATTTCTGAGAATGAGATATTCCGGAAAAGCGGCGGAAATCAGAAAAATGCATTTCTCTACGAATTTTCAAGTCCAGTACCTGAAGGGTCTCATATGGTGCTGAGGCGACATGAAACAAACGCGAAAAATCATTTTCCGCTCCACAAAACGCAGCGTTTGACGTATTAATCAGTGCCAGTTGCTATCCCCCCTACCAACTCGTCACATCGCCCACGCCAAATTCACGAATGCCGTATTCGTCGCTGATGACGTCCGCTGCGTCGGGTTCGGCGCCAATGAGGGTGCTGAGTTCTGCCACCAGCGCAGGCGCAATACCCGTCACCCCGGCACCAGGGTTGTCGATGACATACACGCCGATTGCCTGGTCATTGCGGAACGCCACGATCATCGTCACCCCGCGGGTATAGCGATATACGTCGGTCGTGCTGGTAGACGTCCGGTCAGGGCGCGATGCCCAGTCTGCAAGCAACTCGTCCACCTGTGCTTTGGAAGCGCCGAGCATCATGCGCGCAGGAGCGACCGCGACCGCCGTCGCGATTGCCGTGGGTGTGCGGTCGGAGCCAAAAGGCACAACAATAATCGTTGGCTCCGCAGCACGCGGGGCTGGTGGAGTGCAGCTCACGAGGAGCATCACCGCAGTGGTGAGAATGACCGTTTGCATAGGAAGAAAACGCACAGTCTGCAATCCTTTTCGATGTGCTCCAATGCTATTCGCACTGCGCTGCCATGCTGATTAGACGGCAGCGTTCTCGGGCGTTTGCTGCGCCTCGCGTTGCATAATCCACACCGCGTGTGCACCTTCGCTGTTGAAGGCCTTGACCGTGCCCAGCTTCTCGTAGCCGCTCCGGACGAGGTGCTGGCTCTGCCATGCGTGGGCTTTGCGGGGCACATAGACCAACAGCCACAGCGTGAGGATACCCGTCGACAGCCACACAATCCCCTGCAAGACGACGACAAGCATGGTGCTCAACGTGGTGATTTTGGTCGGATCAAGCGCGCCGGCGAGCTCGGTGACACTCAGCCACAGAAAGAGCACCGTGCTGATGGCGAAGATGCCGCTGAGTGCCCGAGACCAGAGTTGCTTCTGGAGCAACCACGCAACCGAAAAGAAGAACGCGAACCAGCTCCAGCCGGCTTTGAGGGCGACGGTCTTGCCAGCGGGGTGGCGAAACAGGGTAAACGTGTGCATGCATCTGACTTTCTGCATCAATAAAAGCGCGCGAGTACAACGAAAAGGCAGGGGTATTTGTTGCAGTATAACGTGATTGCGTAGAACAAGATGCCGCGTGCCAAGACATTTTTGGGCTACACGTTTGGTATGTGTACAATAGCGAACACAAGATATAACACACACCACCAAAGGACCGTACATGCCAGCCAGCCCATTGACCGCCCTCGTCGATCGCTTTGTCGGTGCCAATGAATTCACCGGCGCGGCCGTGGTCGCGTATCACCGCGGCGCACTGGTGCGCGAATACTATGCGGGCCACGCGGCACCGGGCATACCAGCAACAGCCGACACCATCTGGCCGCTGGCGTCGATATCCAAGGTCTATTCGGCCGCGACGATGATGCGCCTGGTCGAGCTCGGTGAAGTAACGCTCAATACCCGCGCCAACAGCATCCTCACCGCATTGACGGGCGCGGGCCGTGACGATATCCGCGTGCGTCACCTGTTGACGCATACCGCTGGCCTGATGTACGAATCGCCCATGATGGCCGAGCGCCTGCGCAATCACACGTCGCTGGCCGACATGCTCGACGAGGCGCTCGAATCGCAGCCGCTGTTTGCCGCCGGCTCCCAGCTGAGCTACAGCGACTACCACTGGCTGATTTTGGCCGAGATGGCATTGCTGCGCACCGGCAAGATCTTTTCGACCCTGATGAATGAGTTGATTCTGCAGCCGATGGGCCTGTCCAAAACCTACTTCCCCGTCGGCACAACCGGTCCCATTGCCTATGTGCGCGGCGCGCTGGCTGAGGGGTCGTCGGGCGACATGTACAACTCGGACTACGGCCATGGTCTCGCCCACCCAGCATTCGGTGTGGTGGCCAGCGCCCGCGACGTGGCGCGCTTTGCCCTGCACTTCATGCCCAAGGGACCACGCGTGCTGAGCGATGCGACGGTGTGGGCGATGACGCACGATCAGACTGCGGGTGTGCCCGGAGCATACCCGGTGATCAGTGGCATCGGTGCTAATCCGCGTCAGGCCTGGGGCATCGGTTGGGCCCTGCAGACCGCCAGTACGCCGGCGCTGTTCTCTGAGTTGCTGAGCTTCGACACCTTTGGCCACCACGGCGCCAGCGGGTGCCAAGTAATGGCCGACCCGAAGCAGGAGTTGGTCGTCGTGACACTCACCAACACCCATCTGAATACCGGGATTGATCGCTGGTACGAGCGCTTGCAGGCTATTGCGGCGTGTACGATTGCAGAGGTCGTCGGCTAAGATTTTTTGTCTGTCAGGCGTGACCAATGTGCGATTGGACGGCCGTTGCTGCGCATTGTTTCGTCGCTGCGGCGTGGCCAGCCGGCGGGCGAATCCTCCCAGGCTTCTTGGCGGCCATAGACGGTGCGATCGAGCATCAGGTAGCTACTTCCCAGGATTTCGTCGCCGCGGCCGGAAGTCCAATACGTCTCGAACACACGATTGCCCAGGCGCAGATAGCAGACCGTCATGCCGAAGTGGCCGTCGTTGATGAGTGCCGGTGCAGAAGACGCAGGGACGGCGTACCATGGCAGCTCCCAGCCCATGAACGCGCGGTAGGCGTCACTTTCGGCGAAGGGACCCTCACACAGCACGGCGACGGTCACATCGCGCGAGTGCAAAAACGTCAGATCGTGGATTTGATTGGTAAAGAGCGTGCAACCCGGGCATTGTTCGGCGGTCGATTTGCCGGCGTGCCACATGTGAAAACTGACGAAGAGCATCGTACGCCCCTCGAACACGTCGATGAACGGCACCAGGCCGTTCGGTCCGTGGACAGGGGTTTGACCATCGATTTCGACCATGGGTAAGCGGCGGCGGGCAGCGGAGATGGCGTCGCCTTCACGGGTGTGGGCTTTTTCGCGTACACGCAGGGCATCGATCTGTGCTTGCCAGGTGGCCCGGTCGACGATGGGCGGGATTGCGTGGTTGTCGGTCATAGTTCTTTCCCTCAGTGGTGTGTTGTATTGCACCAAGTATACCGATTCTCCGGGTGTTGCTGACATTGTTGGCGAGATGTCCGCGTGCGTTCAGACCTGCAACCATTTTTGTAGCGCCAGCATAACAAATTTCATCATTCATCATTCATCATTTTTAATTCATAATTCATAATTCTTCTGCGATACTAACGCCATCCAAAAACGACAACAAGGAGGCGTCGATGCCGTGTACCGTACAAATTTCGCTCGATCTGCATACCATCGAGGATGCCCTCGCCGTCGCAGCTATTGCTGTCGAGTGTGGCGTTGATTGGCTCGAGGCAGGTACGGGACTAATGGTCGAGCAAGGATTGCATGTGGTGACCGCGCTACGGGCGACATACCCGACGCACCCGATTGTGTGCGATTTCAAAGTGTGTGACGGGGCCGCGTACTTTGCGCGGATTGCCAAAGCTGCCGGTGCAACCCACTTTGACGTGATGGCTGCGGCCCACGACGCCACCTTGCGCGATGCCGGCGAACAGGCGCGCCAATTGGGGTTGACGGCCATCGCCGACACGATGTTTTGTGCCGACCCAGTGGCTGCAGCAGTACGTGCCGAAGCACTGGGGGTGCAGATGATTGGCTGGCATTTGGGGCTCGATCACCGCACAGAACATCGGCAGCTGCGTGCGATCGATGGGTTGGCCGAGGTGCTCAAGGCGGTCCACATCCCGGTGCAAGTTGTGGGTGGCTTGTCGATCGAGGATGCCATCACGGCAGCGCGCATGGGTGCATCCTCGGTGGTGATTGGTGGCCCGCTGGTGCCAGCAGATCGTGGCGACGCATTGCGGCACAATCTGCGGGCGGTGGTGGCTGGGGTACGCGGCTAGGGTGGTTCATCGGGAAACGCGCACGCAAAGACACAGTGGAAGAGAGGACGCGGAGGATGGCGCTTACAGCGCAGGTATAAGATATCAGTGATTAGGTATCAGTTGGGTTTTCTCAGCGGGCGAGGTGTGGGGATTTGCGGGCGAGGTACAAGAAATCTACGGGCGAGGTCGTCATACCCCGCGTAGCGGGGTACTCGCCCTTGATACGTATCACGATCCTGTGTTGATGGCACTTCCTACGTGAGCTTTTTGACCTCGGGGCGATCGAAATCAGGAGCGGGTATATCTTTGATTTCGAGTGATTCAGGTCGGAGTTCGTTGATTTTCTCGAGTTGCGGAACGACGCGCGAGTTCCAAGAACTGCCCATCGAAGCGTAGCTTTTGAGGGCTCTGGCCAATGCATCGCCGTGGGCTTCGTAGTGGGTCATGAACGGTTTGAGCCGACTGGCCAGCTCTTTCACGCTATCGAGCAAATCGAGTGCGTTCGCCACCTCAATGCGCTGGCGCCAGCTCAGGTTGGCGGTACGGAGCAGGGCCATCATGGTGCCGGGGGTTGCGATGATGATTTTGCGCGAGATGGCATAGTCGACAATGGACTCGGCTTCGGTGCGGGCTTCGTCTGCAAAGGCGAGGCTGCCTTCGACCTGTACATACATGACGGTGAAGGGCAAGCTCGTGCTGGCGCCGTGGTAATTGCGTCTGACCAGTGCGTCGACGTGGTTCTTGAGTGCTTTGAACTGATTGATCGCGTGTGTTGCGCGTTCTGCAGGTTCGACCGCTGCCACGCCGTCGAGGTAGGCGTTGAGGGATACTTTTGAGTCGACAAAGAGTTCGGAACTATTGGCGAAGCGGACGATCATGTCTGGGCGACCGTCGGACTCGCTGGCCTGCTTTTGCTCGACAAAGTCGACGTATTCGGCCATCCCGCTCAGTTCAACCAGGCGACGCAGTTGGAGCTCACCCCAGCGACCCATTTGTTTGTTGTTGCG
>QWQY01000049.1 GCA_003670675.1 Chloroflexota bacterium | reverse complement strand
TTCCAGGTCTTTTCGGCTTCGGGGCTGAGCAGATTTTCGGCCGTGTAGCCCTTTTCTTTGGCAAACATCTCGGCGCCTTCGCCGACCAGCATGACGTGGTGGAGTTCTTCCATCACTTTGCGAGCGACGCTGATGGGGTGACGGTAGCCCTTGATGGCACCAACACAGCCGGCCCGCAAGAACTTGCCGTCCATGATTGATGCATCGAGTTCGACCACACCTAGGACGTTGGGGTAGCCGCCGTAGCCGACGGAATTATCGAGGGGGTTGTCTTCGACGGGCCAGCAACACGATTCGACGGCTTCGATGGCGGTGCCGCCTTTTTTGAGGATGTCCATCCCCTGCTTGAGCCCGATGTCACCATTTGCACTAGCGATGATAATCACGTCTCGATCCTCTCTGATGTGACGAGTCTATGCTTGATATTGAGCAAACAGCACAACGGCGTTTTGCCCACCAAAGCCAAAGGCGTTGACCATTGCCGTACGCACGCGGGTGTGCCGGGCGGCATTGGGGACGTAGTCGAGGTCGCAGGCCGGGTCTGGCGTGTCGAGCCCCATGGTCGGTGGCACCACCTGGTGCATGATGCTCTTGACGGCAGCGACCGCAGCCAAGGCGCCGGCCGCACCGGCGGTGTGCCCCAGCATCGATTTGATGCCGCTGACGGCGATATGCGGCGCGTGCGCCCCAAATGCCGTATGGATGGCGGCGGTCTCGGCGCTGTCGTTCATACTGGTCGCCGTGGCATGCGCGCTGATGTGGTCGATGTCGACTGGGGACAGTTCGGCGTCTTCCATGGCGCGGGTCATCGCCAATGCCGCGTACGTGCCGCCGGGGGCAGGAGCAGTGAGGTGAAAGGCGTCTTCGGTGGCTCCAAAACCCACCAGTTCGGCGTAGATGCGCGCACCGCGGGCCAGGGCGTGATCGAGCTGTTCGAGGATGAGCACGCCGCAGCCTTCGCCGCCGGCGGTTCCTTTGCGGTTGCGGTCAAACGGCTTGACCGCCCGGCTTGGATCAGCGCCGGCAGGTGCGATGGCGCCAATTACCCCAAAGGCCATCGCGTTGAGGGCTGTCACACCGGCGTCACTGCCGCCAGCGACCGCAATAGTTGCATCGCCGCGCTGGACCATCCGGAAGGCCTCGCCGATAGCATAGGTACCCGTCGCGCAGGCCATCACGGGTGTCGTGTTGGGACCGTGCAGGTCATGTGCGATGGCGACGTGGCACGAGCCCATGTTGTAGATGAATGTCGGCAGATAGAGCGCATCGACACGCTTGTGCTGACGAGCCTCGAAGCTCAAGGTCTGTTGTTCGACCTCGGCGGTACCACCCAACGAGGTGCCGATGACGACGCCCACGCGGGTACGATCGATGGCCTGCATGTCCAACCCACTATCTGCGAGTGCTTCGCCGGCAGCAGCCAAGGCAAACTGCGCAAAGCGCGCGGTGCGCTTGGCGGTTTTGGGATCCATGTAGCGCTGTGGGTCGAAGTCTTTGACCTCGGCGGTTATCTGATACGGGATGTCGTTGTGGTCATAGCGGGTCGCCAGTGCGACCCCCGAGCGGCCGTTGAGCAGGCCATCCCAAAACGTTGCGACATCGTTGCCGATAGGACTCAGTGCGCCGAGGCCGGTCACGACGACGCGATGGTGAATATGACGCGGCATACAAGCACCTATAGCAGTATGAATGTATGCCTATTGTATATGAATGCGGGTGCGTGTATGCCAGTCTGCCACAATGGGTGTACGCGCTGCGTGGATTGTGTCGGTGCACGTTCGGAAACTCAGCCACACGCATCGGTCACCAATTGTCTGGGTCGCACCGAGGCACTGTCGCGCGGCAGAGCACCTTTTTTTAGAAAACGGGAACGCACAAAAAAACTGCCCCGCATGGTCGCTGCGGGGCAGTAATACGGTGTTTAGCTGGTGATGATGACGCCGTGGCGCCCGTCAGCACGGCGGTAGATGACACGTACCTCTTGGCTGTGGTCGCGATAGACATAAAATGCATGACCGAGCAACTCCATCTGCTCGAGGGCTTCTTCGTCGTGCATGGGTTTGATGGCAAAGGCCTTGGTGCGGACGATGGCCGGGGTGGCATGCGCAGGCTGGTCTGCAACAGTGGCAACGCTGGTGTCGGCATCATGGCGTTGGGCATTGCGCCAATGGCGCCCTTTGTAGCGTTCTATTTGTTTGCGGACGGCATCGAGTGCGGCAGTGAGGGCCTGCATGAGCTCGTTGGCTTTTTCTTCGGCGCGCAAGAGCACACCGTGTTCGCCGGCGACGGTCAGCTGGATGCGGTGGTGCTTGTCCTTTTGGCTGACATCGACGGTGACGGTCCGGATGGGGGTCAGGTAGCGGGTGAGGACGGCGAGTTTTGCTTCGATTCGGCTGCGGGTCTCGGGGCTGAGGTGACCATGTTGGGTGCGAACAACAAGCTCCATAACGCCTCCCAGTTGAATCAGTGTACCCCGGGGGTGGGGTACTAGGCGGCCAGGGGGACCACCCAAACCATTTGGTTGCCGCAATACTAGCACTGCGACAGGCCAAGTACAAGAGGGATTTGATGCATGTTGGGTGAGGGGGAGCTGAGGATGTGCTGAATATCCGCTGTTGCTTGCTATACTACCCAAAACAGTGGAAAGAACGCCATGCGCTACCTCGATAATCACGACCAGACCGACGCCACCCAGAACTTGGCCCTCGAAGAATACGCCATCCGCAATCTGCTCGGCGACGAGGACTTGCTGTACTTCTACATCAACGCCAAGGCGATTATCATTGGCCGCAACCAAAACACCGCCGAAGAAATTGCCACCGATGTGGTGGCAGCCCAGGGCATCCAGGTGGTGCGCCGGGTGTCGGGCGGCGGGGCTGTTTATCACGACCCGGGCAACCTCAACTTCAGCTTCATGACGCGTCAAGTCAACGAACGCTTCAACCGCTATGACACGTTCAACGGCCCGGTTCTGGCGGTGCTGCACGACCTGGGTGTGCCTGCTGCGTTGAGTGGGCGCAACGACATCCTCGTCGAGGGCCGCAAAATTTCGGGCAACGCGCAGTTCGCGACGGCCGATCGCATGCTCAGTCACGGGACGTTGCTGGTCGACTCGGATCTCGACGCAGTCACCGCTGCGTTGCGCCCCAAACCCGGCAAGGTCGAGTCCAAAGGAGTCAAATCCATCCGGAGTCGAGTCGCCAATATCAACGAGTTCTTGACCACGCCGATTACCGCTGTCGAGCTCCGCGAACGTATCATCGCCAAAATCTACGGCACCAATGATCGTACCCAGATACCCTCGGTGACCCTGTCTGCCGAAGACGGCGTCGGCGTTGCGGCATTGCGGGCGAGCCGATATGCCAATTGGGATTGGAACTACGGGCGCAACCCGGCGGCCAATGTGCAACGCACCCAACGATTCGCTGCCGGCGAGGTCGACGTACGGCTGGATATTCAGAACAATCACATCGCTGCTGCAGCCATCTACGGCGACTTCATGGGCCAGCGTGACGTGGCCGAGTTGGCCCAGCTACTAGTGGGCGTCGAGTACAGCGGCCCGGCAATCGCGCAGGCACTGCAGGGGATCGATGTAGGGGTGTATGTAGCCAATCTGACGACCGCCGAGGTGTTGGCATTGCTTGCTCCATAACCGCGTCGAAATGAGAGAAAACCAGTCTTTTTCATAAAACATTTATGTACGAACGGATTGTAGTGTGGTACGTTTGAAATGTATAGATTATTAGTGGTCCTGCCGTCACCGTGAAAGCGAACGATAGATGCGGAAACATATTGCAGGAATATTCGTTGTCGCTGCGTTGAGCATCGGATTGGTCCCTCCTGCTACACAGGCAGAGGGTCGCACAAGCCCTCCGGCCCCGACCGAAGCAACGCTCCCATGTACGATACGCGGCAGCGCCCGCAATGATGTCTTGCGTGGGACCGCGGGTAACGACGTGATTTGTGGATATGCAGGAGCAGACACGATCTACGGGAACGGCGGCAACGATGTCATTTATGCCGGTGACGGCAACGACATCATCGACGGTGGAGTAGGGAACGATAGCATTCATGGTGGCAACGGTAGCGATCGCATTACCGGAGGCACCGGGAACGACGACCTGAACGGAGACACGGGCAACGATACGCTCAACGGGGGCATCGGCAATGATGTGCTCAACGGCAACACGGGTTCCGATCAGCTCAATGCCGGTGTGGGCGATGACTCCCTGAGCGGTGGCAGTGAGCGCGATGTGTTGCAGCCGGGCACTGGCGATGACCAGTGCGCCACTGATGCAACGGACGTCACCGTCGGCCCATGTAACAGAGACACCACTGCACCGGTTTTTGCACCGATGGCCTTGTCACGCAGCGTCAATGCCGGCGACACCTTGAACATCGACTATGTACTCACCGATGATTCGCCGATTGACATGTCATGGGGCTTTGTCGGCGGTACTTCTGGCTGGGTAACCGAGTGGTGTGGCTTCCCTGTGATGGCGACTCCGCTCAATCAATCGACAACGGCTGAACCCGGTCAAATCAGTTCGCGGTTCCGTATTTCGTGCCCCGTTCCAGCAGATGCGCCGAACGGCGAATACCTTGTCGATTTGCATGCGCTCGATGTGTTTGGGAATTATGCCGCCGGACAGCGTGTCGTTGTGACCGTCGCGAATGGTTCGACTGATGCAAGTGCACCAACCGTCTCTGCGGTTACGTTCTCGAGCCCGTCGGTGACAGGTGCAGAACAGTTCACGGTGACGGTGCGACTCGACGACGAGACGGGGATTGCCGGATCGTATGTCTACTTGGCGCATAACGGCTATGGCTTTGCAGATAGAACGGGCCGCGGGCACATGGTCTACAATGCACCGCAGCTCGAACCGATAGCCGTCGACACTGGAGTGGCGATGCGGCATACGCAAGTGATTGAATTTGCCCCAACTGCGCCAGCGGGTATCTACACGCTATGGGTGAGTGTACGTGACACGCTCGGCAATCGTGCATTCATCCAAACGAGCACGACGATCGAACTGCGATAGATTCTCGCCCTCTAATTTCGGCACTTCGAGAACACAGAGCGTGATGTTTGCAAAGACGAAACGTATTAACCATCAACCACCCACTTCCTCATGTTGTGTGAGATGTGGGTGGTTTTCTGCTGTCTGTACCATTGTGGATCATGATTGAAAAGGAACCATCACTTGAGCATGAATACGAGCATTACTTGGCTACGGATAGCGTGTGTCGTGACGATTGTCACCGGTATCCTGTGTGGACTGGCCAGCCATCCGGCGACCGCAGGCGCCTGGCTCTTCTTGTTTGATCTGCTCTCGTGGCCATTGAATGGTGATCCTGCGTTTTTTGCTGCAGACACCCGCGCGGTCAACGCGGTGTTGGGCGGCACAATGGTCGGCTGGGGAGTTCTCATGTACCTGCTAGCAACGCCAGCACAGATGACGCACAATCCCGCAGTTCCGCGCATGATGTTGGTGGCGCTGGGTGCGTGGTTCGGAGTCGACAGCGTTGGCTCGTTGCTGGCCGAGCTCCCCGGCAACATCGTGTTGAATGTCGCATTCATGGGGCTTTTTGCCCCGCCGCTGGTTGCGATACAGCGGCGTCTGCGGGATGGGGTGTAGTGTGGTCGTCGCCGTTGATGGTGCAAATGGTGTAAGAGTTCGCAGTTTTCGGTGATCATGATTGTGCTGGATTTCGTACGTCACCGTGCAACATATTGCATTGCCGACAAAACGCAACTTACATTGTGAAAATCCAAAACATCAGTGCGAGGCAGAGCACAAGAACATAATCAACATGCTGCGTGTACCGCATGAATGTCCATTCACAGCATCGTGTGTAAGAGACCATTATGCGAGTGGTGGGATAGAGTGTGCCGATGTTCTTTGCTATAATCGCAGCAGTCGCAAAACAGAATGAGGTGTTCCATGACCGAACAGTTTGATGGACTGTTGCAATGGCGTTGTATCGGCCCATTCCGCGGTGGCCGGGTCGTCACCGTCGCTGGTGATCCCCACGACAACAATGTCTTTTACTTTGGCGCTTGTGCAGGGGGCGTCTGGAAGACCACCGACGCCGGCCAATACTGGTTCAATGTCTCGGACGGCTTCTTCAAGACGTCGTCGGTCGGTGCAGTTGCCGTCTCGGAATCCGACCCCAATGTGGTCTGGGCCGGCATGGGCGAAGCCACCATCCGCATCGACGTTTCGCACGGGGACGGCGTGTACCGCTCCACCGACGCAGGCGCAACCTGGAAGCACATGGGCCTCGCCGATACCCGTCACATCGCCAAAGTGCGCATTCACCCCACCAACCCAGACATCGTCTGGGTCGCAGCCTTCGGCCATGCGTTTGGCCCGAACAGCGAACGTGGTGTCTACAAGACCACGAACGGTGGCGAAACCTGGACCAAAGTCCTCTATCGTGACGAAAACTCCGGCGCCATCGACCTCACTGTAGATGTCAATAATCCACGTATCCTGTATGCCACCACATGGGAAGCACACCGCAAATTCTGGGATATTTCGTCCGGTGGCGCTGGCTCGGCAGTATACCGCTCCAAAGACGGCGGCGACACATGGGAAGACATCACCAGCAAACCGGGTCTCCCGACCGGCACACTGGGCAAGATGGGCATCACCGCTTCGCCGGCACGACCCGGTCGTGTCTGGTGTCTGATCCAGCACGCCGACGCATCGGGCATGTACCGCTCGGACGACTACGGCGAGACCTGGGTCCACGCTGCAGCTAATGATTTGCTCATTTCGCGCGCGTGGTACTACACGCACGTGCATGCCGACACCCAAGATGCCGACACGGTGTACGTCAACTGTCTCTCGTTGTGGAAGTCCACCGACGCAGGTGCGACGTATACCCAAATCGACACCCCACACGGCGATAACCACGACTTGTGGATTTCGCCCGTGTACAACAAGCGCATGATTCAAGGCAACGACGGTGGCGCGAACATCAGCTTCAACACCGGCGGGACCTGGACCAGCATCTACAACCAACCGACCTCGCAGTACTACCACATCGGCGTCGACAATCGCACGCCGTACCGTGTCTATGGCACCCAGCAGGACAATAGTTCATTGGCAGTCCCCAGCCGGTCGGCCAGTACCTCGATCCCGTGGAGCGCCGTCAAAATCGCTGGTACCGGTGAGTCGGGCTACATCGTGGTCGACCCCAAAGACGACAACATCGTCTACGTCGGTGCCATCGGGTCGTCGTCGGGCGGTGGTAACTGTCTGCAGCGCTACGACGAGCGGACTCAGCAGATTCGTTTGGTGACGACCTGGCCCGAGTCAATGACCGGTGAAGGTGCGGTATCGCACAAGTACCGCTTCGCCTGGACCTACCCGATTGTCTTTTCGCCACACGACCCCAACACGCTCTACTGCGCCGGCAATGTGGTCTTCAAGACGACCAACGAAGGCCAAAGCTGGACCCCCATTAGTCCGGATCTGACCCGTAACGACGCGTCCAAACTGCAAGTAACCGGCGGACCCATCGATCGCGACTCGGTCGGCGCCGAAGTCTACTGCACGGTCTTTTCGTTCACCGAGTCACCACATCGTGCGGGTGAATTGTGGGCAGGATCGGACGACGGCCTCATCAACGTGTCACGTGACCACGGCAAAACCTGGACCAATGTGACCCCCAAGGACTTGCCCGAATGGGCAATGGTAACGTCCATCGAAGTGTCTGCACACAACGCCGATACCATTACGTTCTCGGCAGCACGGCACAAGCTGGATGACTACGCACCGTATATTTATCGCTCGACCGACAGCGGCAAGACATGGAAAAAAGTCACTGCTGGTATCGGTGCCGATCATTTTGTGCGTATTGTCCGTGAAGACCCGGTCCGCAAGGATCTGCTCTTTGCCGGTACCGAGACGAATCTGTATGTCTCGTTCGACGGTGGCGCGGCATGGGAGCTGTTCCAGCTCAATTTGCCGGTCTGCCCGATCTATGACCTCATCATCAAAAACGGCGACCTTGTCGCCGGCACGCACGGCCGCGCCATGTGGATCCTCGACGACATCACGCCGTTGCGCCAGTACAACCCAGCCGCCAAGCAGGCAGCGGCGCATCTGTTTGCCCCACGCCCATCCGAGCGCATCTTGGCCGCGTTGTTCGAGGACGAAGACGGTGCGGGTGCCCCTGGCAAAAACTACATGGCCGGCTTGGGCGATGTCTGTGCCCATACCGCCAAAATCAACGACGAAGGGTTCGTCGAGCGCACCTTCCTCGATTCGGGAATCAATCCACCACGTGGTGCAATCATAACCTACTGGCTCAAGGATGTGCCAGCCGAGCCCATTCACTTGGCTTTTTACGACGCACAGGGCACGCTCATCAACGAGTACTACAGTCGCCCTGCCGGCACCAAGGTCGAAAAGTCTGACGACAAACACGACCTGCCACGTGCCCGCGCCCGTAAGGGATGGAACCGCTTCGTCTGGGACATGCGCGTCAAGCCGCTCCCCAAAGTCATCGGCAATGACCCGGTCGCAGGCGCTGTCGTCTATGGTCCAAAGGTCGCCCCAGGCAGCTACACGGTCAAGCTCACCGTCGCCGGTCAGACTCATACCCAGCCGCTGACCATCGTCAAGGATGCCTTTACCGATGCCAGCCAAGCAGACATGGATGCACAGTTCACCATGTTGATGCGCATCTACAACCGCATGGGCGATACCATTGCTGCCATCAATCAGATGCGTGATGTGCGCGCTCAGCTCGACGGTATGCAGAAGCGCCTGGCGCGGAACCCGCAGCACGCCGAACTGGCCAAGGAAGCAGCCGCTCTGCGCGACCGCGTCCTCGAACTCGAGAAGCAGCTGCAGATCCCCGATCTCAAGCCAGGTTGGCCTGGCATGATGAATCACGGCACCAAGTTGCTCGCCAAACTCAGCGGCATCACCGATGCCGTCTCGGTGGGCAATTACCGGCCTACCGATCAGGCAGTCGAGGTCTTTAATTCACTCGGCGAAGACATCGACGAAGTCTTTGGGAGCATGCACGGCTTGACCAGCGGTGACATTGCAGCCTTCGCCAAAAAGGTGTCGGCAGCCGGTGTGGGCAACGTCATCGTCTAACCTTCCTATCGCATCATACCCATGTACAATCAACGCCCCAGCGCAAGCGCTGGGGCGTTTGGTGTCTGGCAATGCACGGCTGTTTAGTTCCGGCCGAGGGCGACCTGGCGCTCGCACCACTGATAAAACGAATCGTAGTACGAAAAACCTTCGACAATGATTTGATTGTCGTCATCGGGGTAACGCCAGCCGAGGCCGTCGCACAGCGCGCGCAGCCCCGCCCCTTCGGGGCGCTGGTGTGGGCTTGTTTTGACGTCTGCGGTTCCGACAATGTGGCTCAACAATACCAGAGCAGGGTTTTTGGTGAGATTCGACTTGCGCAACAAGACCTCAAACGACGATTCGGTCCCCTCGCGCGTATACTCGCTGCCGTCGATGTGGAACAAGATTGCCCCGCGCCGCAGGGCTTCGGCTGGCATATCTGCCTCGTCACAAAACACAAATTGTGGCTGATGATCTATGTAGCGTGCAATCAGCCAGGCACAGCCAATACGGCCTACTTTGAGACCAGATTTTGTCATCCACTTCATGGGTTGTTCCCTTCCAACATCTGCACCGTCCCGACGACGCACGCTGCGCAACGGCACGATTGATTATGTGATAATACGACGAATGTGTCACGTATTGTTGGGGGAGTAGAGCGCATGGATGCGATCGAACTCACAGACATCAGTATAGATTATGGCGCTCGGCGCGTGTTGTCGCATCTGACATTACGGCTCGAGCGCGGCATGGTGATGGTGATTACTGGCCAAAATGGGAGCGGCAAAAGCTCCTTGCTGCGGGTACTGGCAGGGCTGCAACGTCCGTCTACCGGCCATGTTGGCTGTGTGACCGGGAGCCAAGCGGTCCTGCCGGCAGATGCCCGTCAGGATATTGGCTGGATGGCGCCTGATCTGATGCTCTATCGCGAGCTCACCGGCCGCGAGAATCTGCGATTTTTTGCGGATGTGCGCGGTGTGGACATCTCCGACGCAGCGATTATTGCATTGCTTGATCGTGTCGGTTTGCAGGGTCGGGCAGATGACCTGCTGGCGACGTATTCGTCTGGGATGACGCATCGGCTACGGTACGCCTATGCGTTGCTGCATCGACCGTCATTGCTGTTGCTCGATGAACCAAGTGTCATGCTCGACGAGCGCGGTCATGCCTTGCTCGAAGAAGTAGTGGCAACACAGCGCCTCCATGGTATGACGGTCATAGCGACCAATGATCCGCGTGAACAACGCTTTGCTGATACCCTCGTACGACTCGAAGGTGTTGTATGAACAATTCACTCTTGTGGCGTGCTACCAAAGCGGTCTTTGTACGCGAAGTGCGGAGCGAATTACGTAGCCGGCAAGCACTCAATGCAGTTGCGTTGTTTGCGGTGTGTAGTATCGTGGCCGTCAGCATCGGCCTCGGTCCGCTCAATCGCTCTGCCGAATTACCCCTGATTCATGCTGCATTGCTCTGGATCGTGTTGCTGTTTGCAGCGTTCACTGCATTAGCGCGGGTCTTTGTGGTCGAAGAAGAACAGCGCACCGCAGCAGCGCTCCGTCTTGCCGCACCGGCACATGCGGTCTATCTGGGCAAACTGCTGTTTAACCTGGTGTTGTTGCGCATGCAGGTCAAAGCACCAAGCGCGTTTGCGGTCATGTTGGCAGCGGGGTCGCTCGGACTCGTAACCGGGACGACATTGATTGCCGCAATCATTGCACGGGCGTCGTCCCGGAGCACATTGTTTGCGGTGTTGTCGTTCCCCCTGTTGATCCCATTATTGGTCACAGCGGTGCGTGGGACCGCACTCGCACT